>JAYVRE010000236.1:0-5080 GCA_043776535.1 Methylotenera sp.
AAAACTGCCCTGGGCACGCAAAGTAAGCGTGCGCCGTAGTTGGCCAGACAAACTGGATGTAGTGATTGAAGAGCATCAATCTTTAGCGCGCTGGGGCAATATCGCGCTGGTTAATACGCATGGTGAGCTGTTTCAAGCTGCGACAGATGCCGAGTTGCCCGTGTTTTACGGCCCAGGCGATGGCGTGTTGGAAGTGACTAAAAGCTACGGCAATTACAGTCAAATTTTAAATAAAGCGGATATTAAAATCGCGCAAGTCACTCTATCGCCACGTCGCTCATGGGAGATTAAAACCAATAAAGGCTTAAATATCGCATTGGGCCGCACCGATATGGAAATTAGATTAAGCAAGTTTGCGGGCGCGTATCAATCTACACTGAGCCAACTAAATGTAAAAATGGCTTATGCAGATTTGCGCTATCCCAATGGATTTGCGGTGCGCAAGCCAGTGAGTACAGAAGCAAAATTAATAGCACCAAAACCCATACCTGCAACACCAGCGCCAGTCGCGCCAGCTAGAGCTAACAAGGCTTGATGAGAGAATTGAAAGAATGAAAAAGGGAGTTAAATATGAGTAAAGTCCGTGAAGATAAAAACCTAATTGTTGGGTTGGATATCGGCACCTCCAAAATCGTCACCATTGTTGCCGAGCTGTTGCCAGAAGGCAGCTTGAAGGTGATTGGCCTAGGTCAGCATCCATCGCGCGGCTTAAAAAAAGGCGTGGTGATTAATATCGATGCCACCATGCAAGCGATTCAGCGCTCGATTGAAGAAGCCGAATTGATGGCCGATTGCAAAATTAACACGGTGTTTACAGGCATTGCGGGTAGCCATATTAAAAGCCTAAATTCGCATGGCATGGTGAAAATTAAAGATGCTGAAGTGACGCAAATGGATGTGGATCGCGTGGTAGAAACAGCGCGGGCTGTAGCATTACCAGCGGACCAGCAAATTCTACATATTCTCACACAAGAATTTATTATCGACGGCCAAGATGACGTGCGTGAGCCGCTGGGCATGAGCGGTATGAAGCTGGAAGTGAAAGTGCATATCGTTACTGGCGCTGTGGCCGCCGCGCAAAATATTGTGAAATGTATCAAGCGTTGCGGGCTAGAAGTAAGCGATCTTATTTTGCAGCCGCTTGCCTCTAGCATTGCGGTACTCACAGAAGATGAAAAAGAGTTGGGCGTGTGCTTGGTGGATATTGGCGGCGGTACGACAGACATTGCTGTATTCAAAAATGGGTCAATTCGTCACACGGCGGTAATCGCAGTGGCAGGCGACCAAATCACCAATGACATTGCGGTGGCTTTTCGCACACCAACGCAATCGGCAGAAGACATCAAAATTAAACATGGCTGCGCACTTAGACAACTTGCAGATGCGCGCGAAGTAGTGGAGGTGCCAGGCGTAGATGGCCGCGAAGCGCGTCAATTATCCATACAAACGTTGGCTGAGGTGATTGAGCCACGCGTGGTTGAACTGTATGAGCTGGTGCTGCAAGAACTGCGCCGCAGCGGCATGGAAGAAATGATTGCTTCTGGCATTGTGATTACTGGCGGCTCAGCCATGATGCGCGGCATGATAGAGCTAGGCGAAGAAATTTTTCACATGCCAGTACGCATGGGTATGCCGCGCTATGTGGGCGGCTTGTCAGAGGTGGTGAGTAATCCAAGATACGCAACAGGGGTAGGTTTAATTTTGATGGGTAAGCAGCAGTTAGAACGTCATCTTACGGGGCAAATGGAATCAAGCTCGGTGGGACGCATTTTTGACAAAATGAAGAGTTGGTTTCAAGGTAATTTTTAGTAGTTAGCTGTAGGTCGGTTTTTAACCCGACAATATAAGTGGCAATACAGTAATAGAACTAGGGCAGCGTTTAAGCAATTAAGCGCAAATATTAAAGGCAAAAGGAGATTTATAATGTTTGAAATTATGGAAAAAGATTCACAAGAAGCGGTAATCAAAGTCATCGGCGTGGGTGGTTGCGGTGGTAACGCAATTGAACACATGATTACCAAAAACCTAAGCGGTGTAGAGTTTATTTGCGCTAATACCGATATGCAGGCGCTTAAAAAGAGCAATGCCAAAACGGTATTGCAAATTGGCGTTGATATTACCAAAGGTTTAGGCGCTGGGGCGAAACCAGAAATTGGCCGTGAAGCCGCGTTAGAAGATCGTGACCGTATTGCTGAAATTATTGATGGTGCTGATATGCTGTTTATCACCGCTGGCATGGGTGGCGGCACAGGTACTGGCGCAGCGCCTATCATTGCCGAAGTGGCCAAAGAAATGGGTATTTTGACCGTAGCGGTAGTGACCAAGCCATTCTCGTTTGAAGGCAAGCGCACTAAAGTAGCGGCTGATGGCTTGGAAGAGCTGTCACAACATGTGGATTCATTGATTGTAATTCCCAATGAAAAACTCATGGAAGTGCTGGGCGAAGATGTGCCATTTTTAGAGGCTTTCCGCGCTGCGAACGACGTGCTACATAACGCTGTCTCAGGTATTGCAGAGATTATTAATTGCCCAGGCCTAGTGAATGTGGATTTTGCCGATGTACGCACCGTGATGAGTGAAATGGGCATGGCAATGATGGGGTCAGCTGAAGCCAGCGGACCAGATCGCGCAAAAATAGCGGCAGAGCAAGCGGTGGCAAGCCCATTGCTAGAAGATGTCAACTTAGCCAATGCCCGTGGCGTTTTAATTAATATTACCGCAAGCAGCAGCTTTAAAATGAAAGAGTATTATGATGTGATGAACACCATTAAAGAGTTCACAGCGGAAGACGCAACGGTAATTGTGGGCAATGTGATGGACGAAACCATGGGTGACAAATTACGCGTGACCATGGTGGCGACTGGCTTAAACGGTGCAATTTCACGCCGCCAGCAAAAACCAGAATTGCGTGTGATGACCACATTAATGAACGGCACTAATAATCAGCCTATGTTTATGGATAGCCCAATGGAAGACGCAGCGCCTGCGGTGTTTAGTCAAAATAGCCGTCGTGCGCAGGTTGAGGCGATGAAAATGTCGGGCGTTGAGGAATATGACATCCCCGCATTTTTACGCAAACAAGCTGATTAATTAGCTTTAAAGCAGTAAAATAGACGCATGATATGAATGGGTTAGAAGGAATTGAGTGCTTAAGCAGAGAACTTTAAAGAAACAGGTGAGTGCTACAGGCGTTGGTTTGCATAATGGTGAAAAAGTCACGCTAACTTTAAAACCATCCGCAATCGACACTGGCATTGTATTTGTGCGCGCTGATTTGCCCGGAGCGCCTAGCATACAAGCACGACCTGAAGCCGTGCGTGATACGCGCATGTGTTCTGCCCTAGAACACAAGGGTGCGCGTGTCGCCACGGTTGAGCACTTAATGTCTGCGCTAGCGGGTTTGGGCGTTGATAATGTCATTGTCGAAGTCACGGCTTCTGAAATACCGATTATGGATGGCAGCTCTGGCCCGTTTATTTTCTTGTTGCAACAAGCGGGCATCATAGAACAAGATGCGCCAAAAAAATTCATAAAAATTAAAAAGTTAGTAGAAATAAAGGACGGCGATAAGTGGGCAAAATTCGAGCCTTACCACGGCTTTAAAATGGATTTCACCATTGATTTCGCCCATCCCGTGTTTGAACATTCAGGTCAAAATGTGAAAATAGATTTTGCCGATAATTCTTACATTAAAGAGATAAGTCGTGCGCGTACGTTTGGTTTTATGCATGAAGTAGAATACCTGCGTGCCAATGGATTAGCGCGTGGCGGCAGTTTAGATAATGCCATTGTATTGGATGAATATCGCATTTTAAACACCGATGGTCTGCGTTACGATGACGAATTCGCCAAGCATAAAGTGCTGGATGCGATTGGTGATTTGTACATGCTTGGTCATCCGTTGCTAGGCGCTTTTACTGCGTATAAATCGGGCCATGCGCTTAATAACGCCCTGTTACGCGCGCTGTTGGCCGATGAAACAGCTTGGGAATACGCCACGTTTGAGCATATTGAAGAAGCGCCAGCGGGTTTTCAAGAGCAAACTGCGTTTTTCACCCCCAATCTTATGCCGCACCTTAGTTAAATTCAGAAGTTAAATTCAGAAAAATTTAAATGCCAATCATCCGTCTAATGATTATATTGGTGTTTATTGCAGCTTTTGTGCTGTTGGCGGCCTATGTTGTTACGCGCAATAAAAACTATTTATTTTATTTAAAACAATTGTTTAGATATACCGCTTGGTGTTCTTCTATATTATTTGTGTTGTATTTAATTTCGCGAGCCATTCGGTATTAATTTTTATGCCCACTATTTTTATTAAAACTTTAGTTGCCATTATTTTTTTTATTGGCTTGCTTGCAATGAAAAGTAGCTTTGCTGCCAATTTAATCAATACAAGTGGCGATGATGAATTTTTGCAGGCGCGCGCGGCATACGACAAAAAAAATGCCATTGCGCTATCCGATTATGTGCAACAGCTGCAAAATCAACACTATATCCTAGCGCCGTACGCCGATTACTGGCTCATGTTGCTTAATCTAGACGAAACAGATAATCAAACTGTGACGAACTTTTTAAATACTTATAGTGAATATCCATTTGCAGATAGGCTACGCGGCGAATACTTAAAAAAACTGGCAAAAAATGGAGACTGGGAAAGTTTTTCTGGTGAGATAGTCAACTACCAGCTAGAAGACGTTGCTGTGGCTTGTTATGCGGCAGAATCGAGCGCGATTTTAGGTGATGTTTCTGTGCTGGAAAGCGCGAAATCGTTGTGGTTGCAGGCCAAAGAGCAGGCTAGCAATTGTGCGAATTTGTATGATCGGATGCAAGCTTCTGGCGTGCTAACCGAAGAAGATATTTGGGCGCGCTTTCGGTTGAGTTTGGCCGACAACCGCATGACGCTTGCTAAAGTTGTGGCCAAGCGTTCAAAATCGTTTGAGCCTGACCTGTACAAGTTAATAGATAACGCATACACAAATCCAAGTGCGGTGTTGGCTAAAAAAACCATTTCATTTAAAACCCGCTTCGGGCGCGAGCTCAATCTATTTGCGTTAAACCGCATTGCAAAAACCAATTC
>JAYVRE010000237.1:0-5046 GCA_043776535.1 Methylotenera sp.
GATATTGAGTTGCCACACTTACTCATGCAAATGCTGGCTTTATGGAAAATTACAGCCAAAAACATTGTATTAGAAATTACGGAAGATGGCCTGCTTGAATACAATGAAACAACAAGCTCTGTGATTAATCAGTTAGCTGCAAATGGCTTTAGGCTTGCCTTGGATGACTTTGGTACAGGCTTCTCATCACTTTCTCGGCTACGCACCATGCCGATTGATTTAATTAAAATCGATCAATCCTTTGTGCGCGATATTACCCGCTCAAGCGATGATTATGAAATTGTAAACTCCATTGCCATGCTGTCCAACAGCTTGGGCAAAGAAGTGCTGGCCGAAGGCGTAGAAGATAAAGACTGTTTGGATTTGATTAAACAATTAAAAATTCACAAATGCCAAGGCTATTATTTTGCCAAACCTATGCCATTTGAAAAGTTTATTGATTGGGCAAAAGAACATCACGCAGCTACCTTATAGCCACTATCATATAACACCTACACTGCAGGTCTCATATTATGCAGTTCTTATAGCCTGCTATAATAGCGCTTTATAAATCATTACACTTTTAGTATTTTATGCAAATCACCACTCGTTTAGAATTTGACGCTGGACATCGCATTCCCGATCATAAAAGTCAATGCCGCAATCTGCACGGCCACCGCTACGCGCTTGAAATCACGCTTTCGGGCGACATTATTTCGCAAGAACAGGCCTCGGAAAATGGCATGGTGATGGATTTTTCTGACGTCAAACGTATCGCGCGGACTAGCGTGGTAGATGTTTGGGATCACGCGTTTTTGGTGTATAAAAACGATAAGCCCGTGCTGGATTTTTTAAACACGCTGCCAAATCACAAAACCGTGATATTCCCTAGCGTACCCACCGCAGAAAATATGGCGGCGGAGGCTTTTAAACTGCTGCAAGCCAGCTATAAAGACACTTTTGGTAATCACCTTAAGCTAGAGCGCGTGCGGCTGTATGAAACGCCGAATAGCTGGGCGGATGCGCTGGGCGTGTAACGTTTAAATTTACAAGGTTAAGCTTCGCATCACCTGTGTTAAACCTTGCTGCCAACTCGGCAATGCCAAGCCAAAAACAACCTTAAGTTTTGTATTGTTAAGTTTAGAATTTGTGGGTCGTACCGCTGGTGTTGGATAATCCGCAGTTGTAATTGCCGTTATATTATCTGAAGTTGCTTTCAGCTGAGGCCAGCCTCTGCTATCTTTTAAGCGATTGTATTCATTCACAATTTCGCAACTAAAGCTGTGCCAAGATGTTTCACCCGTATTGGTGAAATGATAAATACCTGTTTGGTCTTCTTGGTTCGGCTGCCAAGCATCCACTAGCTGCACCACTCCAGTTGCGATGCTTTCGCTGCTAGTTGGCGCACCAAACTGATCAGCGACAATACGCAAGTTATCGCGCTCTGCGCCTAAGCGTAGTATGGTTTTTAGAAAGTTTTTACCGTAAGCACCATACACCCAGCTGGTGCGCAAAATCAGATACGGCAAACCTACCGCTAGAATTGCGTCCTCGCCTGCCAATTTGCTTTTGCCATAAACGCTGACTGGATTCACTGCATCTGTTTCATCATAAAAACCAGATTTAGTGCCGTCATATACATAATCGGTAGAAAAATGTATGAGTGCAGCATTAAGCCTAGCTGCCTCTTCAGCCAATATCTGCGCAGCTGTAGCATTAATGGCAAAAGCAAGTTCTGGTTCGGATTCGGCTTTATCTACCGCAGTATAAGCCGCTGGGTTGATAATTAAATCGGGCTTAATGTCACGAATGATGCGTCGAATATCGTGGGCTTTAGTTAAATCAAGCTGCTCGCGCGATAAGGCAAATATTTCATGCGCTAAAAGTTTAGTTTTTAATGCGTGACCTACTTGCCCATTTACGCCTGTGAGTAGAATTTTTTTCATCGATTTTTACTATTTAAACTTGATAGCGTCTTGCAAACTAAGACCCAAATTATCTTTTGCAGATAAAATAGGCATGCCCTGCAACGGCCATTCTACACCGATGCTAGGCTCATTCCACATTAAGCAACATTCGTGCTGTGGTGCGTAAAAATCGGTGGTTTTGTACAAAAACTCGGCAAAGTCTGACAACACCAAAAAGCCATGCGCAAAACCTGGCGGCACCCACATTTGACGCTTGTTTTCGGCAGATAAATGGGTACCTACCCATTGCCCGAAAGTCGCTGAAGAAGCACGCATATCCACTGCCACATCAAACACCTCGCCCTGCGTCACGCGCACCAACTTGCCTTGCGCTTGTTCTATTTGGTAATGCAGGCCACGTAGCACGTTTTTAGCAGATTTTGAGTGATTATCTTGTACAAAATTAACCTTTAAACCAGTTGCTTGTTGAAATGCACTTGCGTTAAAGCTCTCGTAAAAAAAACCGCGTTCGTCACCAAATACTTTAGGCTCAAAAATTATTACGTCAGGAATTTTTGTTTGGATTATATTCATTGAATTACCTTGATGTAAGCTAAAATACTCGCTCTGTTAATACTAGCTTTAAATATTCTCCGTAGCCGTTTTTGGCGTACTTGTGGGCTAATACTTGTAGCTGAGCAGCCTCGATAAAACCCATGCGATAAGCGATTTCTTCTGGACAGGCTACTTTTAAACCTTGGCGTTTTTCGATAGTTTGGATAAAACTGCCTGCTTCAATTAATGAGTCATGTGTGCCCGTGTCTAGCCAGGCCATGCCGCGCCCCATCACTTCTACTTGCAAATCGCCCCACTCTAAATACTGGCGATTGACATCAGTAATCTCTAGCTCACCACGTGCTGATGGCTGCATATTTTTTGCGACTTCCACCACACGATTGTCGTAAAAATATAAACCTGTTACTGCATAGCGCGATTTTGGCGCTTTAGGTTTTTCTTCTAAGCTAATGGCTTGCCCACTTGCATTAAATTCCACCACGCCGTAGCGTTCAGGATCATGCACAGGGTAGGCAAACACAGTTGCGCCTTTTGTCTGCTGTGCCGCTTTCTGCGCCATTTGCGCCAGCTCGTGACCATAAAAAATATTGTCACCCAATACTAACGCGCATGGGTCTTTACCAATAAATTGCTCGCCAATAATAAATGCTTGCGCTAAGCCGTCAGGTGAAGGCTGCACCGCATATTGAATATCCATGCCCCATTGCGTGCCATCGCCGAGTAGCTCTGCAAAGCGTGGCGTGTCTTGCGGCGTAGAGATAATCAATACCTCACGAATGCCCGCTAACATCAGAGCTGATAGCGGATAATAAATCATCGGTTTATCGTACACGGGCAATAACTGCTTTGAAACCACCTGCGTTGCGGGATACAAGCGCGTGCCTGACCCACCCGCTAAGACGATACCTTTCATGCTAATTCCTCGCCACGTTCTTTATAATTAGTATTCACCCAGTTTTTGTATTCGCCACTAGTGACATTGCCTACCCAATCTTGATGTTCCAAATACCATTTGACGGTTTTTTCAATGCCTGTCTCAAACGTCTCTACTGGCTTCCAGCCTAGTTCATCGGCCAGTTTTCTGGCATCAATCGCATAACGCTGGTCATGCCCGAGCCTATCTTCTACAAAGGTGATTTGATCTAAATAAGATTTCCCATCAGCACGCGGTTTTTTGGCATCCAACATTCTGCACAGCGTTTTAACCACTTCAATATTCGGTTTTTCATTCCAGCCGCCAATGTTATACACCTCGCCTACCCGCCCAGCTTCTAACACGCGGCGAATTGCAGCGCAATGGTCTCCTACATACAACCAATCCCGAATTTGCTGACCGTTACCGTAAATCGGCAATGGTTTACCCGCCAGCGCATTATGTATGACTAATGGGATGAGTTTTTCAGGAAAGTGGTACGGGCCGTAATTATTTGAGCAATTAGTGGTAAGCACAGGTAAACCATAAGTGTGATGATAAGCACGTACCAAGTGGTCAGATGCGGCTTTAGAGGCTGAATATGGACTATTCGGCTGATAAGTATTAGTCTCTTTAAACGCAGGGTCGGTGCTGCTTAGTGAGCCATACACTTCATCGGTTGAAACATGCAAAAACCTAAGCTTGTCTTTATTAACATCATTCAAACCCCCCCAGTAAGCACGCGTCGCCTCTAGCAAGTTAAATGTACCGACAATATTGGTTTGAATAAACTCGCCTGGCGCATGGATAGAACGATCGACATGACTCTCGGCGGCAAAATTCACAATCGCACGCGGCTGATATTGCTTTAATAGCGCATCCACTAAGGCTCTATTACCAATATCGCCGTGTACAAACACATGCTCTGGCTGATGCTCAATCTCGGCCAAATTGGCTAGATTACCCGCGTAGGTGAGCTTATCCAGATTGACTACCTTGCCCAAACCTAGCTTCACCCAAGCATTAACAAAGTTGCTGCCAATAAAACCCGCGCCACCTGTCACAATAATGCAATTGTTCATTTTTTACCTTATTTTTTCTAAATCACCAAATCTAAATCATCAAATCTAATCACCAAATCTTGATTACCAAATCTTGATTACCAAGTCTTAGCCCCTGATTTCGTTAAACTTTTAATATATGCTTCATGCGCTACAAGCTCTGTTTCATTGGCTCTCACCACTTTAAGCACGCGCTCCTTATCGCCCTCAAATTGATTAGTAGCTACATTCTGAGTCTGCCCTAAATCCATCATCAAACTGTCTTGCCCGCGTGTCATCGCCATATACACTTCGGCCAGCAACTCCGCATCTAGCAATGCGCCGTGCAATGTGCGCTTAGAGTTATCGATGCCGAAATGGCGACATAAAGCATCCAAATTATTGCGCTGACCAGGGCGTGAATCCTTCGCCATTTTTAAGGTATCAATTATTTTACCGCAGTTTTTTTCAATTGGCTGTAGCCCAATACGACCAAGCTCGCTATTTAAAAAGCCTAAATCAAACGGCGCGTTGTGGATAATCAGTTCCGCGTCACCAATAAAACCGATCATTTCCTGCGCGATAGCTACAAATAAGGGTTTGTCTTGCAAAAACTCAAGCGTAATGCCGT
>JAYVRE010000238.1:0-5019 GCA_043776535.1 Methylotenera sp.
TATAAAGCCTTCGCCAGGGTTTGTACCATGCGCTTCGCGCGCTAAATAGCTGCCTGGCAGCACGGTAACGTTAAAATCGCGATATAGTTTTAAGGCGAATTCCGTGTCTGACACGCTTTTCTCTTTTATCTTAGCCCATAAATAAAATGCAGCATCGGGCATTTCCACTTGTAACACGCCACTTAACATCGGCGTAACCGTCTTAAATTTCTCTGCATACAGTCTGCGGTTTTCAATCACATGTGCTTCGTCATTCCAAGCAGCAACGCTGGCGGCTTGCACGGTTGGGCTCATGGCGCAGCCATGATAAGTGCGGTACAAAGCAAATTTTTCGATTATTTTTTCATCGCCCGCCACAAAGCCAGAGCGCATCCCTGGCACGTTTGAGCGCTTAGAAAGCGACCCAAAAACCACTAAATTGGCATGGCTGCGACCCAATAGGCATGCTGCTTGTAGCGCACCTAGTGGCGGTGTTTTTTCATCAAAATAAATTTCCGAATAGCATTCGTCGGCGGCAATCACAAAGCCGTATTTATCTGACAATTCAAATAGCGCTTTCCACTGTCCCAAACTCATCACTTTGCCAGATGGGTTGCTAGGGCTGCATACATACACCAGTTGCGTGCGTTTAAGCACGTCCGCTGGCACGCTGTCGAAATCCATCGCATGACCATTTTCTGGTGTGGTATTCAAAAAGTAGGGTTGCGCACCCGCCAAAAATGTTGCGCCTTCGTAAATTTGGTAAAAAGGATTGGGCGAAATGACAATAGGGCTTGGCCTTGAGCTGTCAATCACTACTTGAGCAAACGCAAAAAGTGCCTCGCGACTACCAGTTACTGGTAAAATCGCTTTATCTGGATTAGGCGCTGCAATGCCGTAGCGCCGTGCAATCCAATTGGCAATGGCTGTGCGCAGATCAACAGAGCCAAGTGTAGTAGGGTAAGTCGCCAAGCCTGCTAAGTTATTCACCAGCGCGTCTTTAATGAGCTGTGGTGTGGCGTGTTTGGGCTCGCCAATGGATAGATTAATGTTTTTGTATGCTGGATTCGGAGTAATGTCTGCAAACAAATCGCGCAGGCGCTGAAACGGGTAGGGTTGCAGCAGGCTTAAATTGGGATTCATTGGGTTAGGGTTCATAAGCCCTATTATAATTTAGGAAGCATGTTGATTAATAGCAATAAAAATACTTATGCCATATTTGGCTTACTGTTTGGCGCGATGGTTTGGGGCATCATTTGGTATCCTTATCGCTTAATGGCAGAGGCGGGTGTGTCTGGCGTAACTTCTAGCTTTTACACTTACAGCATTGCCACCGCAATTGCGGGTATTTACTTTGGCAAGCATTGGCGCGGAATTTTTGCGCAGCCCAAAAGTATTATTTGGCTGGCTTTAATAGCGGGCTGGACTAATATGAGCTACGTACTGGCGGTGATAGATGGCGAAGTCATGCGCGTCATGCTGTTGTTTTATCTATCGCCATTGTGGACATTGCTTTTAGCGCGATTATGGCTGAAAGAGCCGATAACCAAGCCTGGTATTATTTCTATTTTCATTGCGTTGGTAGGCGCATATATCATGCTGGCAGGGCCATTTAGCGCGGTGGACAGCCACTTGCCAATCCCGCGCAATACGGCGGAATGGTTGGCACTATCGGCAGGCATGGGTTTTTCGTTAACCAATGTGATTACGCGAAAATCCAATCATTTAAGCCTTCGTGCAAAATCTTTTGCGGTTTGGATTGGCGTGATTTGCGTGTCATTACTGTTTATGCCGTTTACCACGGGTAGTTTTCCAAGCCCTGGTTTTTTTAGCGCATCTCATTGGTTGATTATGGGCTTAATCGCTTTATTACTGCTGGCAGCCACCTTATTAGTGCAGTTTGGTGTTACACAGCTCACTGCTATTCGTGCTTCGGTACTGTTTTTGTTCGAGCTGGTGGTAGCGGCAATAGCCGCGTACTACTTAGCGCACGAGAGCATGAGTCTAAATGAATGGATTGGCGGAAGCTTGATTATTGCAGCGGCATTAACCGCTTCTTTTAACCACCGAGATTAATTTCCAAAGCCGCCAGTTTGGCCTTCGGCAGCAAAGCGCATTTTTAGTGATAAATCGTTACGTGAATCTGCATTTGCAAGCGCATTTTCTTCATCAATTTTACCATTTGCAAACAGCTTAAATAGCGATTGGTCAAAGGTGTTCATGCCAATATCATTGTTGTCCGCCATAATCTCTTTAATCTCACCCAGTTTTTGTTTTTGGATGAGCTCTGCAACATAAGGCGTGTTAATCATCACCTCTACAGCGGCCACGCGTTTTTGTATTTTACCTGGAATTAAACGCTGCGAAACCACCGCTACCAAGTTCATTGAGATACCAAGCAGCAAACCGTGTTTAGCTTCAGTAGGGAAGAATGAGATAATACGCTCAAGTGCTTGGTTGGCATTATTGGCGTGCAAAGTAGCCAAGCATAAATGGCCAGTTTCAGCATAAGTAAGCGCTTGTTGCATACCATCCATATCGCGCACCTCGCCAATCAAAATCACATCTGGCGCTTGACGCATGGCATTTTTCAATGCGCTAGTGAACGAATGTGTATCGATGCCGACTTCACGTTGATCTACCACCGATTTTTTGTGCTGATAAACAAACTCAATCGGGTCTTCAATGGTGACAATATGCCCTGTTTGATTGGCATTGCGGTAATCAATCATAGAAGCCAGCGTGGTCGATTTACCAGAGCCAGTAGAGCCCACCACCAGCACTAGCCCACGTTTGCGCATGATTAAATCGTGCAATATAAGCGGTAAGCCTAAAGTTTCAAAATCGGGAATCTCGGTTTTAATATGACGAATTACCATGCCTACTTCGCCGCGTTGCCTAAAAACATTAATGCGGAAACGTCCAATATCCTTGCGCCCAATGGCAAAATTACACTCTAAAGTTTCTTCAAACTCGGCAATTTGCGCAGGGCTCATAATCGAATAAGCAATTTCTTTTATCATGCCAGGCGTCATTTTTTGATTATTCACAGGCATGGTTTCGCCCTCGACATCCATGTGTATCGAGGCGCCCGTGCTAAAAAATAGATCTGAGCCGTTTTTTTCTGTCATATATTTCAACACGGGGGTAATATCAATTGCGGCCATAGGGTTTCCTGAATTTTTAAAAACTAGCACTTAACTTAACTTAACTTAACTTATGTAACTTAAATTACTTTATCACAATCCTCTTGTATCTAGTTGTTTGCAAGCCTTTTTTCTATGTAAATTTTGTATAAGTTTACATACGCTTGCTCTAAATCGAGTGCAAATTGTGCTGGATTAAACAAGTTGGCGTTTTTTATATGAGTGCTCAGCTTGTGTTTTATTTGAGCGATGTTTTCTGAGTTCTGCACAAAATCAAGCGCTTTTTGTTCATATTCTTGTAGTGAATTGGCAATTAACTCAGGTAGATTAACGCGCTGTAGCAAGCTAGCTGCCACGCGCGAGGCAAATGGTTCGCCCATGCAAGTTAATAGCGGCAAGTGCATAAAAAGCGCATCACTGGCCGTGGTATGGGCGTTATAGGGCAGGGTGTCCAAAAATAAATCGGCATGACGATGGCGGGCGAGATGGTCGGCAATGGCTACTCGCGGCGCAAAAATCAATCTAGTTTTGTCGATTCCTGCATTTGCCGCTTCAGTTTGTAAATTAGCTTTTGCCCATGGGTTGCAATCAAGTAGCCAAAGTACTGAGTTTGGCACTTGTTTTAAAATGCGCATCCACGCCGCAAATACATCAGCAGTAATTTTAAAGCTTTGATTAAAGCAGCAAAATACAAAGGCATTTTCTGGTAAGTTGTTCGCACTTTTACTCGTGCCACTGCCTACAGGACGTTGGCTGTCATTGGGCTGGTAGCAAGGTAGATAGAGCAATTGCTCGCTGAAATCTGCCTGATTTGGTGCGATTATTTCATCAGTTATAATGTAATCAAACAGTGGTTTTCCACCTAGCTCACCCATGCTGCCTGGGTAACCCAGCCAATTTACGTTAATTGGTGCAGGCTTAAGCGCCACAATGCCCGTGCGGCTGGTTTGCGTAAAGCCTGTTAAATCTACCAAAATATCAATTTGGTCTGCGTTGATTTTTTTAGCCGCGTTGATATCGTTAAGGTGTCGAATGTCGTTAAATTGGTCAAACGCCTTTTCTAATCTTTTTCTACTTGGCGTTTTGTCGTCAGCACCATAAGAATAAGCAACGACTTCAAACTGCTTTCTATCATGTTTATCAATCAATTCGGTGATTAAAAATGCCAAAGGATGCAGCCTAAAATCGGCCGATAAATAGCCGATTTTTAGTTTAGTTTTTTTTGTTTGTGAATAAGTAAAATTGAGCGCCTCACTCAGCGCAATCAAGCTTGCATAGGCCGTACTAGCGTAGTTGCTGGCGCATTGCTTTTGCTCTTGCGCCGTGGTGTTAGGCATGGCCAAAAACGCAAATGGTGAGATTTGCGCATTTGGCTGGTTTTTCACCAAATCGCGTAGTGCTGCGATTTGCGTATCTAAGCTGTTCCAATCGCAAATGTGCTGCTTTTGATGTACCAAATGCGCCAATGCATGATGCAGGCTGGGATTGAGTAGCAAGGCAGTTTCATAGCTGGCGATGGCCTTGTCTAACTGCCCAAGTTCACGTTGCACATTGCCCAAATTATTGTGCGTGTCGGCATCGTTTGGGTTAAATTGAATCGATTGTTTAAAGCTGTGTAATGCGGCTTGCGGCTTGCCTAGTTCACGTTGCGCATTGCCCAAGTTGTACCAATGAATGGCGTTACTAGGTTGGTATTCCAGCGCTTCTTCAAAGCAGGCTTCGGCTTGTGCAAAGTTGCCTGCGTTTTGCGCGCTATTGCCCAGCTGCTCTAACGCGTAGCTCAATGCGCGGCGCGCATCATCACTTTTTACAATACGCACTACACGCCTAAAATAGCCCGCAGCTTGTTCAAATTTTTTAAGCTCAACGCACAAATTGCCGCACATAATTTGCG
>JAYVRE010000239.1:0-5019 GCA_043776535.1 Methylotenera sp.
CATTGGCTGTGGGGCATGCACTTGTATTGGCTTGGTCGCGTGTTCTCACACATAGGGCGCGGACTTACGGGTATTGAGATTCACCCAGGCGCCACTATCGGTCGTCGCGTATTTATTGACCACGGCATGGGCGTGGTAATTGGCGAGACGGCGATTATTGGCGACGATTGCACGCTGTATCACGGCGTAACGCTTGGCGGAACCAGTTGGAACAAAGGTAAACGTCACCCAACGCTGGAGCAAGGCGTGGTGATTGGCGCAGGCGCAAAAGTACTGGGGCCGATTACTGTTGGGAAAAATGCAAAAATCGGCTCAAATGCCGTTGTAGTAAAAGATGTGCCTGAAAATGCTACCGCAGTGGGTATTCCTGCGCGCATTTTGGAAGAAGAAAAAGCCAAAGCTGATACTCAAAAAACTAAATTTAGTGCCTACGCAATGGGTGGCGATGAAAACGATGAGCTAAGCCCTGAAGCCTTGACCAAAGTCATTCACGATTTATTGAAGCACGCTGAAAAACAAGCTAAAGATATCAAAGCCTTACAAACACAATTAAGCAGTATAACAGCAGCTGATGGCGATGTAGCGGTGGCTTTTTCCAGCAAAAAACTAAAATAATAATCACCCTACGAACTAAACCTAATAATAATTGACTGAATTACTAGGTTATTATAGAATGGTCGCATTATGAGACTCACTACTAAAGGACGTTTTGCGGTTACAGCGATGTTAGACCTCGCGCTGAATGAGGCCAAAGACTCTGAAAATAGTCGCCCCGTCACGCTGGCAGGTATTAGCGAGCGTCAAGCTATTTCGCTATCATATTTAGAGCAATTATTTTCGCGATTGCGTCGTCAAGGTTTGGTCACCAGCGTACGCGGTCCAGGCGGCGGCTATCGCCTTGCTAAACCGCATGGAGAGATATCAGTTTCACACATTATTGCTGCGGTGGATGAGTTGATTGATGCTACCCAGTGCGGCGGACAAGAAAATTGTCATGACGCTGGCCGCTGCATGACGCACGATTTATGGGCAACGCTTAACGACAAAATTTTAGATTATTTATCAGGTGTGACTTTGGCGGAATTGGTTGAAAATCAACACCAAAATGAAACGGGATCAACGTCAACCAAAGTACATTTTTCGCCTAGAAAATCCGACAGAAAAACAACAGTTTGTGAAGAGGAAACGGCCTAAATGTCACAAGTTTATTTTGACCATAACAGTACCACTGCGCTAAAAACTGAGGTTTTAGAGGCGATGCTACCGTTTATGGCGAATCAACATGGCAACCCCACCAGTCGCCATAGTTTTGGTCGTGCAGCGCGTGCTGCGGTGGAACATGCTCGCGAGCAAGTGGCGAATGCGGTGGGTGCTTACGCTACTCAAATTGTATTTACTGCCAGTGGCACCGAGGCCAATAATTTCGCGGTGCACGGCATTTGTGGCAATTTAGATGCGGGACAAATTTTAACCAGTGCGATTGAGCATCCGTGCGTTTCACGGCCTGCCCTTGCTATGCAAGCACGCGGCTGGAAGGCAAAAAGTATAAAGGTGGATGCGGACTGCAATATCGACATGACGCACTTGCAAAGTTTATTGCAAACCCCTACTAACCTAGTATCGGTAATGCTGGCTAATAACGAGACGGGCGCGATTCAAGATATAGCTAAAGTGGCTGAATTGGCGCGCGAAGCCAAGGCTTACGTGCATACCGATGCAGTGCAGGCACTGGGTAAAATTGCAGTAGATTTTTTCGCATTAAATGTACACGCGATGACGATTTCTAGCCACAAAATTGGTGGGCCGCTTGGTGCAGGCGCCTTGGTGTTAGATAAACGCATCGATATTCAGCCGCTGTTATACGGCGGCGGTCAAGAAAAAGGCTTGCGCAGCGGCACCGAAAATGTCGCAGCGATTGTAGGATTTGGCGAGGCTTGTGATCTGGCGGTAAATCACTTAAATGCATTTGATATGCACACCGAAAATTTGCGTAAACACTTGGAAATTGGTTTGAGGAAATTGAATGCGGTCATGTTTGGGCAGAACGATTTACGCATCCCCAACACCAGCTTTTTCGCTTTCCCCAATATAGATGGTGAAACTCTAGTAATGGCGCTAGACCGCAAAGGATTCGCGGTTGCCAGCGGGTCAGCATGTTCATCCGACAGCGACAAACCTAGTCACGTATTACTGGCGATGGGCGTAAACGAAGATTTGGCGCGCGGCGCAGTGCGAGTGAGTTTTGGCATGAACAACACCTTAGATCAAGTGCAGCATTTTTTAGCCGTGCTTGAAAATGAATTAGCCAGATTAAAAAATTTAACTGCAATGGCGGCATAAGATTTTGCACCACGAGCACTCCGATTTAGTAAATTTTAAAGCACTTGCAAAGTCGTATGTAGGAGCGATTTTTCACGTACGAATAATCTGCTTTAGCAGATATATTCTACGGGGAAGCCAATAGCTGGCTTAAATCGCGAAGTTATTTAAGATTAGTTATTTAAGATTTTTTTGAGAAAGCAACAAATGTCAGACAGAGATCCAATTTATTTAGATTACTCCGCCACCACGCCGGTTGACCCGCGCGTGGCCGCTATGATGATTCCGTACTTAACGGAACATTACGGAAACCCTGCATCGCGTAGCCATCCGTATGGTTGGGAGGCCGAAAAAGCGGTGGAAAACGCCCGCGAAGAAGTGGCCAAATTAGTCAATGCCGACCCGCGCGAAATCGTGTGGACATCGGGCGCGACTGAATCGAACAACTTGGCGATTAAAGGCGCGGCCAACTTTTATAAAGAAAAAGGCAAGCACATTCTCACCATCGCCACCGAACATAAAGCGGTGATTGACGCGGTGCGCGAGCTGGAACGCCAAGGTTTTACGGCCACTTATTTAGAGCCTGAACCAGATGGCCTGATCGATTTAGCCAAGTTTAAAGCGGCGATTCAGCCTGATACGGTTTTAGCCAGCGTGATGATGGTTAATAACGAAATTGGCGTGATTCAAGACATCGTTGCAATTGGCAATATTTGCCGCGAAGCTGGCGTGATATTCCACGTGGATGCCGCACAAGCCACGGGTAAAGTAAAGATTGATTTAGAAACATTGCCAGTAGATTTAATGAGCTTTAGCGCGCATAAAACCTATGGCCCAAAAGGCATTGGCGCACTGTATGTACGCCGCAAACCGCGCATTCGTATCGAGGCGCAAATGCACGGCGGCGGCCACGAGCGCGGTATGCGTAGCGGCACATTAGCCACGCACCAAATTGTAGGCATGGGTGAAGCTTTCCGTATTGCGCGCGAGGAAATGGAATTTGAAAACGCACGCATCACCAAGCTGCGCGATAAGCTGTTACATGGCTTAGAAAACATTGAGGAGACCTACGTGAATGGCGATTTAAACCATCGCGTACCGCACAACTTGAATATTAGTTTTAACTATGTAGAAGGCGAATCGCTAATCATGGCGGTAAAAGGCATCGCCGTCTCCAGCGGCTCTGCGTGTACCTCTGCCAGCTTAGAGCCTAGTTATGTGCTACGCGCTTTAGGTCGTTCAGATGAGTTAGCGCATAGCTCAATTCGCTTCTCACTTGGCCGGTTCACAACCGAAGCCGACGTGGATTACACGATTGAATTGATGAAAAGTAAAATTGAGAAATTAAGAGAATTATCCCCGCTTTGGGAAATGTTTAAGGACGGCGTGGATATTTCAAAAGTCCAATGGGCCGCTCATTAGATTGTTTTTAGAAGGTTTTTTGAAATTTGATACATAACAAGCGTTTAAAATAGGAAGCAAAATCAAGGCGGCAAGCCGAAGACAGTACGATTAGTACGGCAAGGCGCAGGTAACGCGGAGTTTGCGAAATAGTTTAAACGCACAGGAGACATAAAATGGCATATTCAGACAAGGTTTTAGATCATTATGAGAACCCACGAAATGTTGGTTCATTAGATAAAAACGACCCAAATGTAGGCACTGGCATGGTCGGTGCGCCTGCTTGTGGCGATGTGATGAAGTTGATGATTAAGGTAAACGATGCAGGCATTATTGAAGATGCTAAATTCAAAACCTACGGTTGCGGCTCGGCGATTGCGTCTAGCTCATTGGTGACAGAATGGCTAAAAGGCCGCACCATTGACCAAGCTTACGCGATTAAAAATTCTGAAATCGCCGAAGAATTAGCGTTGCCACCAGTAAAAATTCACTGCTCAGTTTTGGCAGAAGACGCGATTAAAGCCGCAGTTGCGGATATTAAAGCCAAACAAGCTGCGAAAGTAGCCGCTTAATTAAAGTGTAGGAGCGATATTTATATCGCGAAAACAGTAAAAGTTCGCGATATAAATATCGCTCCTACAAAAAAACGGAAAATTAAACAATATGGCAATTACACTCACACAAACCGCGGCAAACCGTGTTGAAAAATTCCTTGCTAATCGTGGCAAAGGCGTTGGCTTGCGCTTGGGCGTTAAAACCACAGGCTGCTCTGGCATGGCCTATACGCTAGAGTTTGTGGATGACTTAAACCCTGAAGACACAAGCTTTGACAGCCATGGCGTGAAAGTCATCGTTGACCCAAAAAGCTTGGCTTACATTGACGGAACTGAATTGGATTTCACTAAAGAAGGCTTGAACGAAGGTTTTAAATTTAATAATCCAAATGTTAAGGACGAGTGCGGTTGCGGTGAAAGCTTTACTGTTTAAGAGCGGCTGTGAGCGTGAGTTATTTTGAGATTTTTAGGTTAAACCCGCAATTTGCGATTGATTTAACCCTGCTAGAAAACAACTTTCGCGCCATACAGTCTGCAAGCCATCCAGATCGTTTTGTGACTTGCACTTCTGCCGAAAAGCTACAATCCATGCAAACCGCCACACTAGCCAACGAAGCCTATTTAACACTTAAATCACCTGCCCTGCGAGCCGCATATCTATTAGGCTTGCAAGGCATTAATGCGATCAGTGAAACCAACACCAAAATGCCGCATGATTTTTTGATGCAGCAAATGGAATGGCGCG
>JAYVRE010000240.1:0-5015 GCA_043776535.1 Methylotenera sp.
GGGTAAATCGACTTCGCTAGCCGCAATGGTGGGCTATCGCAACCAAAATAGCTATGGTCATATTATTACGATTGAAGACCCAGTTGAGTTTGTGCACGACCATATTAACTGCATTGTTACGCAGCGTGAGGTGGGTGTCGATACAGATAATTGGCATATTGCGCTAAAAAACACGTTGCGCCAAGCACCCGATGTCATTTTAATTGGCGAGATTCGCGATCGTGAAACCATGGATTATGCGATTGCCTTTGCTGAGACGGGCCATTTATGTATGGCAACTTTGCACGCTAACAGCACTAACCAAGCGCTTGATCGCATTATTAACTTCTTTCCAGAAGAGCGTCGTCATCAGCTTTTAATGGATTTGTCGCTTAATACACGCGCCTTTATCTCGCAGCGCTTGATTCCAAAAAGTGATGGTATTGGACGCGCAGCTGCGATTGAAATTATGATTAACTCACCACTTATTTCAGATCTAATCTTTAAAGGTGATGTACACGAAATTAAAGAAATTATTGGACGATCGCGCGAATTGGGGATGCAAACGTTTGACCAAGCTTTGTTTGATTTACATGAATCGGGCGACATTAGTTATGAAGAGGCTTTGCGCAATGCCGACTCAGTCAATGATATTCGACTGAAAATTAAATTACATGGAAAAGGCGCGCACGATAGAGATATGTCGGCTGGCTTGGATCATTTGGGCATGGTGTAGTTTTGTAGGAGCGACTTTTCACGTACGAACAATCTGCTTTAGCAGATATATTCTACGGGGAAGTCAAGAACTGGCTTAAATTGCGAACTATGTGAATAAAAAAAGCCGACAAAGAAAAAGCCGATGAAACTCATCGGCTTTTTTACATAGCAAAAATTATTCTACAGAAACCTCTACGCGTCTCGCCTCAGCTAAGTCTCCACTTTCATCAGCGTTTTCAGGCTTGCGAAACTCAACTCTCATGACATCGATACCCGCAGCAATAAGCCCCGCCTGTACTGCTTTAGCACGCTTGTAAGCAAGACCTTCGTTAAGAGCTTGATTGCCACGTGAATCGTGAAAGCCGGACAGCACCGCCTTGGCTTCTGGATGTCCGTTTAACCATTGTACGATTGGATCTAGTGTTTCGTCATAGTTGACAGGTAAAGCAGTTTTGCCCGAATCAAAGTAGAGTTTGGCAGTTGGCGGTGGTGTTATTACTGCTACTGGTTCCGATGCCTTAACCAGCAATTGATTATCTACTGCAACAGCAGGGCCAAAAAATGCCTGCATATCTGTGCCTTTTTTCTGCCTAATCGCATCACTATCCACAGCGCCTCTCAACACTACACTTTTATCATCGCCTTGAATTTGCAAGGCATCGCCGCCAGCTAACAAAGCTTTTAGTCCATCTGCTTGGCTAAACCAGCTGACGTTGTTGCCATCGCCATTGCTACTAAATTCATCGGCAGAGGCAGTAAAGCCAAACGCTTGCGCTGGCGTAATGGCTTCCACTTGGGCAGCATCAACATTAGCGTTGCAACATGCGCTGGATGGTCCACGACCAGTAAGCAACATCCACAGCAATATTAAGGCGAGGATTAACGCAACTACCCAAGTCCAGCGCTTATAGCTTGATTGATGGTTTTGCATATTGGTTATCCTCGTTATTTTTTAACGCCGCCAGAAAGATTATCTTGTAATTTCTTGAGCTCATCCCATTTGTTTTCTGCTGCCAGTGCCGCTTGTTGCCCCCATGTGCCTGGGTTAGCAATACGGAAACGCGAGCCGCCATCATCTAAAACCTTACGCATTTGCGGTATGCTTTGTTTTGATAGTTGAGCAAAAGTTTTTACGCCAGCGTTGCTAAATAACTCGTTAATTTTAGGGCCTATACCTTCTACAACCGTGAGGTCGTTAGCATTTTTAAGCGCAAAGCCCGCTTTTTTAGCAGCGGCAAGATTAATTACAGCTACAACTTTAGGCGCTGCTTTCGCTGCTGCTACTTTCGGAGCTGTTGTTTTAGCAACTGTTGTTTTTGGAGCTGGTTTTGGCGATACGCTAAGTGTTGTCGCGGGTGTTGCTGAAGCTGCTGGTACTGATGCTGGTGCTCCTACTGATGTAAGCGCTGCTGCGCTTACTTTAGCAGCAGGCGCAACGGGTGTGTCAATTGTCATGTGATTGGCAGAAGGTTTGCAGCAGCATTTGCACATACAGCGATTAAGCAGCCAGCCAATTAAGCCACCAAGCAAAAGCCAAAACCAACAACAGGATAAAGAACTTAAGAATGAACTCATTTTTACTCCCCAATAAAATGACAACCCAAAAAACTAATTCCTATGTAATTTAAATGACATGAGTCTTAATAAAGTACAGTTAAAAAATAAACAAAAATAACTATCTGCGCCTTTTTCTGCCGCGTCAAGTGCCTTTTAATGCTTCAAGATTGATTTAGCTGCAATTTGTGGGTGTAAATAACAAAAAACAACAGGTTTGGCCAGAATCGACTAGTTTTGATAGCTTATTTGCCCGTGTAACAAGGTGTATTGCACTTTCCCAAGCATTTCTAGACCTAAAAATGGCGTATTTTTACCTTGGCTTATCAAGTGCTTGGCACTTACTTCCCAAGCTTGCTGCGGGTTAAAAATCGCGATGTCCGCATCCGCATTTAAACTTAAATGCCCGCCAGCAATGCCTAAAATACTGGCTGGTTGGCTAGTGATTTTGGCAACTGCATCAAATAGGCTGGACTTGTTATCTGTTGCCCATTTCAGCGCCAGCGGCAGCAATAATTCTAAACCAGTTGCGCCAGCCTCGGCTTCGGCAAATGGCAACAATTTTGCGTCATCATTCACAGGCGTGTGGTCGGAGCAAATCGCATCAATGCTGCCGTCTTTTAGGCCTTGGCATAGCGCATATTTATCGCGAGAAGAGCGCAATGGCGGCTTAAGATGGGCGTGTGAGTTAAAGAACCCAATATCATACTCGGTTAAATGGCAGTGTTGTGCGCTTACATCGGCGGTGACTTGCACGCCTTGTTTTTTGGCTTGGCGTACTAAATCCACACTTTCAGCCGTAGATAATCTGCACAAATGCACTTTAGTTTTAGTTTCATGTGCGATGCGTAAAATACTGGCAATCGCCAAGCACTCAGCCGCAGCAGGTATGCCTTTTAAGCCTAATCGGCTGGCAATTTCGCCGTCGTGCGCCACACCATCTTTGGCTAAATAATAATCTTCGGCGCGTAAAAAAATGGTGTAACCAAACGTTGCTGCGTATTCAAACGCGCGCCACAACACTTGCGTATCGGTAATCGTCGCATCGGCTTGGCTAAAGCCCACACAGCCAGCTTGGGTTAGCTCGCACATTTCGGTGAGTAGCTTGCCTTCCAGCTTGCGGGTGAGCGCGCCAAGAGGATACACATGCGCTAAATTGAGTTGCTTGGCGCGATGTTTAAGCATTTCAACCAAACCGGGTTCATCTAGTACAGGGTTTGTATCTGGCGGGCAAGCTAGGCTAGTGACACCGCCCGCAGCTGCGGCCTGCAGCTCACTGGTAAGAGTGGCTTTATGTTCAGATCCTGGCTCACGCAATCTGGCGGATAAATCTACAAATCCAGGCGCAATGATTAAGCCTGTTGCATCTATGGTTTGATTTGCTGTAAAGCCAGCAGGTGTTTGGCCTATGCCGACAATTTTTCCTGCCGCGATATACACATCAAGCTTGGCGTCAATTTTGTTTTTTGGGTCAATTAGATGACCATTTTTAATATGAATTTTCACTCGTTTCCTCCTGCTAGTATCGCCATTACTGCCATACGCACCGCGATGCCGTAAGTAACTTGTGGCAGAATCACTGATTGGCTGCCATCAGCCACGCTGGAATCAATCTCCACGCCGCGATTCATGGGTCCTGGATGCATTACAATGGCATCTGGTTTGGCGTAGCTTAATTTTTCTGGAGTCAATCCAAAAGTTTTAAAATATTCTTGGGCGCTGGGCAACAGTGCGCCCGTCATACGCTCACTTTGTAGGCGTAGCATCATAATCACATCCACATCTTTTAGGCCAGCCTTCATGTCGTGAAAGACTTGTACGCCAAGCTTTTCGACACCCGCTGGCAGCAAGGTTTTTGGCGCAATCACACGCACTTCGGGCACGCCCAATGTGGTGAGTGCATGAATTTCGCTGCGTGCGACACGCGAATGCAGCACATCGCCCACCAATGCCACACGCAAGTTATGCATATCGGGCTTGTAGCGGCGCACCGTGAATACGTCCAGTAAGCCTTGCGTAGGGTGCGCGTGGCGGCCATCACCTGCGTTGATCACGCTGATATTATCAGGCACGTGTTGTGCGATAAAATGCGCCGCGCCGCTTTGGCCGTGGCGCACCACAAACATATCGGCGTGCATGGCGATAAGGTTATCTACCGTGTCTAAAATGGTTTCGCCTTTAGATTGGCTAGACGTGCCGATATTAAGATTAATCACATCTGCGGATAATCTTTTTGCGGCGATTTCAAAGGTGGTACGGGTACGGGTGCTATTCTCAAAAAAGATATTACACACGGTTTTACCGCGTAGTAGCGGCACTTTTTTAATGTCGCGCTCGGCAACGCCTACGAAGGTCTCGGCTGTATCCAAAATCTGCGTGAGGGTGCTTTTTGGCAAGCCCTCTATGGTTAACAGGTGCTTTAGTTTGCCATCGGCGTTAAGTTGCGGGTTATACATCATATGCCTCTAAATTGAGATGTAACTTGCCTTTGCCATCTTGCGTAAGTTGTAGGTTTTGATTTGGTTTCAGTAAAATTTCCGCGCCTACAATGTTGGGCGCTATTGGCAGCTCGGCGCCGCCGCGATTAATCAGCACAGCTAAGGTAATACTGGCAGGGCGGCCGTAATCGAATAATTCATTCATCGCAGCGCGCGTGGTGCGGCCTGTATAGAAAATATCGTCGATTAAAATAATGTGTTTATCGGCGACGTCGAAGGCAATATTAGAAGGCTTAGGCTCAGCTTTTAAGCCACGCTGCGCGTAGT
>JAYVRE010000241.1:0-5002 GCA_043776535.1 Methylotenera sp.
ATGTGTGAAGGCCGCGATTTTGTCATTCCAGAAGATATTCAAGCCGTGTTGCCAAGCGTAGTCACGCACCGTTTAAGCAATGAAAATAACAATGTCGCCGCGCAAATACTTGAACATGTAGCTGTTAGCTAAGCGCATGTCTGCAAAGCTTTTACCGTTTAGTTTTTGGAAACGCACTTATTGGCAACAGTTTTTTCGCGTCGCTAGCACCACTAACGCCATCGCCATCTTAAACCCGCGTCGCATTTACATTTTTCCCACGCGCTGGGGTTTGCTGTACGCCATTATGCTGCTAGCTTTATTAGTGGGTTCAATTAACTATGCGATAAGTTTGGGCTATTACGTCACGTTTTTACTGGCCTCTCTCGGCAATATCGCGATGCTGCACACCTGGCGTAATCTGGTACATTCGCAAGTTGAGTTATTGCACGCCAAGCCAGTATTTGCAGGAGATTTTGCACAAGTAATTTTAAAAGTGAGCGACACTAAAAATCGTCATCGCTACAATATAGCAGCGCGTTTTGCAGATAATACTGTCACGTCCAACGATATTAACAATAATAGTTCGCAGATCTTTGAATTAGCGCTATCCACGCAAAAACGCGGTTGGCAGAGCGTGCCGCGCATCACGCTGTACACCCAGTTCCCATTAAGTTTATTTCAAGCTTGGGCTTATGTAGATAACCCGTTTCAAGTATTAGTCTATGCAAAACCTAGTAAAAACAATGTGTTACAGCCAGAATCTACCGACGTAGGTGCAAAAAGTACTCACCATTTTAATACTCTCCATTTGAATAAAGGTGACGATGATTTTTATGGGCATAAAACCTACCAAGTGGGTGATTCGCCAAACCATGTCGATTGGAAGGCTTCTAGCCGTGGCGTTGGCATGCTCACCAAACAATACAGCGCTACTGGGCAAAGTACGCTATGGCTGGATTGGGCAGCCACCGAGGGTTCTACTGAGGCACGCATTTCACTGCTGACAAAATGGGTGATGGAAGCGAACAATGCTAACCAAATTTACGGCCTAAAACTGCCCACAAGCCGCATAGAACCTAGCAATAGTGATACACATTATCATCAATGTTTACGTGCCATAGCCTTATTGTGATGGCCTTAATGTGATGGCTTGATTATGACAAGTAAACTATCGACGCAACAACTGCAATGGCTGTTATGCACGCTAGCCGTGGTGTTGGCGACACACGCGCCAAATTTACCAATTTGGGTGATGGTAGCTAGCGCCAGTTTTGGCATTTGGCGTAATTTACTTGATAAAAAACAATGGGCTATGCCTAAAATTTGGCTATTACTGCCCATTAATATACTCATGTGCTTTGGTATTATATTAACGTTTAAAGGGTCTTTTGGACGCGATGCCAGCCTAGCTTTGCTAGTGGTGATGGCCTCACTAAAATTGTTAGAAACTAAAACCCTGCGCGATTACATGCTGGTGATTATTTTGGCCTACTTTTTGGTGGGCACTTTATTTTTGTTTAATCAAACTATCGCTACATTTGCTTTGAGCCTGCCGCCCTTGCTATTGCTCACCGCCATGCTGATTAATATTAGCCTTAAAAATAAGCAAAGTTTCAAGTTTTTACTCACGCTTTCTGGCAAATTATTATTGCAAGCCGTGCCTGTAATGTTGATATTGTTTGTACTGTTTCCGCGCATTCCAGGCCCGTTGTGGGGTATTCCACAAGACGCGTATAGCGGTATGACGGGCTTAGGCGACAGTTTACAATTTGGCAATATCAGCCAGCTTACTCAAAACAGTGCCATTGCATTTAGGGTGCAATTTAAAGGGCAAATTCCTGCCAAAAATCAGTTGTATTGGCGCGGACCTGTGTTGTGGCATCAAGATGGTAATCAATGGTTGATGCCAAGCAAAAATATTGGATTAATCGCCGAAAAGCTTGAATCTAGTGGTACGGCGATTAATTACACTATCACGCTAGAGCCGCATAACCGCCTATGGCTGCTGATGTTAGACCTGCCGACGCATATTCCCAATACTGCCCAGCTGACGCATGATTACTCTGCTGTGGCCGCCAGCCCTGTGCGCACGCGCATTCGTTACGACGCAACCTCTTTTAGCAACTACAAGCTTGGCGAAGTGCTGAATGATCGCGAAAAAATCATGAGTTTGCAGATTCACGATAATGAAAACCCGCGCACGATTAAACTCGCCCAATCATGGCAAAACCTACAGCCTGTGGACAAGGTAAACAGAGCCTTACAGAGGTTTCGCGCGCAACCTTTTATCTACACGCTGAATCCGCCCAGATTAGGCAAAGACCCAGTGGATGACTTTTTATTCAACACAAAAAAAGGTTTTTGCGAGCATTACGCCACTAGCTTTGTTTATTTAATGCGGGCAGCAGGCGTGCCCGCACGCATCGTCACGGGCTACCAAGGCGGCGAGTTAAACCCTAACGGCAATTACTTAATCGTGCGCCAATCTGACGCGCACGCTTGGGCAGAGGTGTGGCTAGAAACCCGTGGCTGGGTGCGTGTTGACCCCACCGCCGCCGTGTCGCCAGAGCGCATCGAGCAAGGCATTTCTGAAGCGATAAGTGAGACCGACCTGTTGCCAATGATGGCGCGACCAGATTTTCCGCTGCTAAGAAAAGCATTTTTAAGTTGGGATAGTGTGAATAATGGCTGGAACCAATGGGTGCTGGGTTACGACGACAAAAAGCAATTGGAATTTTTAAACAAACTCAGTGGCAAAAATCTAAGTTTGATGGATTTAGTATTATGGATGACCGTCGCCATAGCCACAGTGATAACGATTACATTTTTAGTGCTAATTAAAACCAGCCAACGGAATTTAAGCCCCACACAAAAAATTTATGCACTGTATCTTAACAAGCTAAAACGCGCTAATTTACAGCCTCATCGTCATGAAGGTGCGCTGGACTTTGGCCAGCGTGCCGCACAAATCTTGCCCAATCTTGCAGAAGATATTATGCAGATTGCGCAAAGCTACAATTTATTGCAATACAGCCAAACGCCAAACCCGTTATTATTACAAGCGCTAGCGCAACGCGTTAAAAAATTTACACTTAAGCCATAATGATTAATCTAAAAACTGATGCTGACTACATGCAACTGACCCTCAACCTAGCCCACCAAGCTGCGCTAAACGGCGAAGTGCCCGTAGGCGCGATTATTGTCAAAGACGGCGTTATTATCGGGCGCGGTAGCAACGCGCCCATAGGCCTGCACGACCCAACGGCACATGCTGAAATTATCGCCATGCGCATAGCGGCAGCGCATCTAGGCAATTACAGATTAGTTGATTGCACGCTATACGTTACGCTAGAGCCCTGCGCCATGTGTAGCGGGGCCATGCAGCACGCACGTATTGCAAAGCTGGTTTATGGCGCTAGTGACCCTAAAACAGGCACTTGCGGCAGCGTGATTAACTTAATGGCAGAGCCGAAACTTAATCACCACTGCGAGGTGGTTGGTGGTATTTTGGCAGAGGAATGTGGTGCGGTCTTAAGCGAGTTTTTTAAGCAGCGCAGACTAACCAGTAAACAATAAAAACCACATGTACCGTCATCCAGACGGGAGTTTTTTAGTTTTATCAAAAGACGAACCACGGAATCCTGAATTCCTACTGTAACACTGGATTCTTCGCCCACGATAAAACTTAGACGCAGAATGACTGGCAATAAAAAACCCGCAGAAGCGGGTTTTTTACAAACTTAAATCACTTAATCGTTGCTACCCATTAAACCCATCAATAAGTGCAATAAACTGGTAAACAAGTTATAAATGCTCATGTACAAGCTTAGCGTAGCCATCACATAGTTAGTCTCACCACCTGTCACAATACGGCTCACGTCATACAAAATAAAGCCAGAGAATAACAACACGCCTACACCAGATAGCGCCAAAGCCATGGCTGGGATTTGCAAGAAGATATTCGCCAAAGATGCCACGATAAGCAAAATAATACCGACCAATAAGAACTTACCCATAAAGCTAAAGTCTTTTTTGGTGGTGGTGGCAATGCCTGCCATGGTCATTAAAATAACACCCGTGCCGCCAGCAGCTAAGCCCACAATTTGCCCGCCGTTACTTAAATTTAACGCGTGTTGCAGAATTGGCCCTAACATTAAACCTAATAAGAAAGTAAGCCCAAGCAATAACACCACACCAATACTACTGTTTCGGTTTGCAGAAATGGCCGCAAACATGCCGAACATGACTGCCATTGCGCCAATAGCAAACATAAATGGGTGTAATGCTGCAAAAGCAAAATTCATTTTCATGCCGACCATCGCACCAATTACGGTGGGAATCATAGTAAGGCCAAGCATAGCGTAAGTGTTGCGTAGCACTTTGTTCTGCGTTGCTAGCGTGCCTTCACGACCTAATACTTGAATATCATCTAACATTTTATATCCTTATAAAGCCTTGCCAAACGGCAACACAGTTAAGATAGCGATTATTGACTAAAGTTTCAAGTGGAAAGTATAAGTATTTTGAACGGATTGAACGCAAACATATGCAATAAGCTTTTGCAAATAATTTTAGGTGGCAAAATTATAACTTGCGCGTGTTTTAAAAAATCATCTATATAGTTTAAAAGAGTTTTTACTGATGGCGTTTTACTAACTAAGCTATTTGTTTTTCACAACTTGTTACGTCACTTTCTGTTTAGCTAGCTGTTTATCTGCTAGCTGTTTATCCTCTACCTGCTTATCATAATGCGCTTCTAATTTTGCCGTGCAGTCATCTAAGCGAAAATTTTCTGCAATAAATTTTGGCTCAGCTTCGCTCATTTTTTGCGCCAAATGGTCATCTTGTAACAAACGAAGAATATGCGTACTTAAGGCAGCCACATCGCCCTCGTCGAAAGAAAATCCTGTTACGCCATCGGTAATGCCTTCATCACGTCCACCACGCGCCGAGGTCACCACTGGCAAGCCGCATGCTTGCGCTTCAAGCAACACAATAGGCAGGCCTTCTGCATCGCCAT
>JAYVRE010000242.1:0-5002 GCA_043776535.1 Methylotenera sp.
TAAAATAGTCAGCGTGCGCAAGCCCAAAAAGTCGAACTTCACTAACCCGACCGCTTCCACGTCGTCTTTATCGTACTGGCTGACCAAGCTGCCGCCATCGGCTTGGCAATAAATGGGTGAAAAATCTGAAATCTTACCTGGTGAAATCAGCACGCCGCCCGCGTGCATACCGACGTTGCGCACCAAGCCTTCTAGCCGCAAAGCCAGTTCCAGCAAAGTCGCGACTTCTTCTTCTGATTCGCGCCGTTCTTGTAATTGCGGCTCTTTTTCCAGCGCCGCGCCTAGCGTGATGCCCAGTTCTAGCGGGATGAGTTTGGCAATGCCATCAACAAAATTAAACGGTAGATCCAGCACGCGTCCCACGTCGCGAATCACCGCTTTGGCCGCCATGGTACCAAAGGTGGCGATTTGCGAAACCGCGTCTAGGCCATATTTTTTCTTCACATAATCGATGACGCGATCGCGGCCATCCATGCAAAAATCGATGTCGAAGTCGGGCATAGAAACGCGGTCTGGGTTCAAAAAACGCTCGAACAGCAAGTTGTATGCTAGTGGGTCTAGGTCAGTAATATTTAAACTATAAGCTACCAGTGAACCAGCACCAGAGCCGCGACCAGGGCCAACAGGCACGCCGTTGTGCTTGGCCCAATTAATAAAATCGGCCACAATCAAAAAGTAACCCGCAAAACCCATTTGGTTGATGATTTTGCATTCAAACTCTAGGCGCGATACGTATTCTGCGCGCTTGGCTTCGCGTTTAGCATCGTCTGGGTAAAGCACGCTCAAGCGCGCAGCCAAGCCAATGTGCGATTGCTGCACCAAGTATGTATCTAAGCTTTCAGCATTGGGCGTGGGAAAGTTGGGCAAGTAATTTTTGCCTAAAGTAATGGTTAAATTACAGCGCTTGGCGATTTCAACTGTATTAGCCAGCGCTTCTGGAATATCCGCAAACAACTCGCACATTTGCGCTTGGGTTTTAAAATATTGCTGGTCGGTGAAATTTTTAGGGCGTCTTTTATCCGCCAACATATAACCCTCGGCAATACAAGTTCGCGCTTCGTGCGCTTTGTAGTCATCTGGCGAAATAAACTGTATAGGGTGTGTGGCAACCACTGGCAAATCGCATTGGCTGGCCAACTCTAAGGCATTGTTGATTAATGCTTCCTGTGTTGGGTTGTCTTTGGGCTGTGCTGTGCGTTGCAGCTCAATATAAAAACGCTGTGGGAACATAGCAGACCAAGTATTTGCTAACTGTAGCGCCAACTTAGTATTGCCCGCATTGAGCGCAGCGCCAATATCACTTTGCGCATTGCCCGAAATAAGAATTAATCCATCGGCTTCTTCTAGCCAAGCTAGTTTAATCTCGGCACGGCCACGATATTGGTTCTCGAGATAGGCCTTGCTGATAAGCTGGCATAATTTGAGGTAGCCAGCGTTATTTTGTACCAATAATAACAAGCGAAAAGCTTGATCGCGATTTTTGCAATTTTCTAGCCAAAGTTCGCAACCTAAAATTGGCTTAATGCCTTTTTCACGTGCGGCTTTGTAAAACTTAATCGCGCCAAATAGATTGCTTAAATCGGTCAGCGCCACCGCGGGCATGGCGTCTTTATTGGCGGTTGCGATGTAATCATCAATGCGCACAATGCCATCCACAATCGAATACTCGCTATGGCAACGCAAATGAATGAATTGCGGAATGAGCATTTTTAACGTTTCGATTGAATCTTGAGTGGCATCTTGCATGCGCCTATTTTACCCGCAAGCAAGTAAAAATAGTGCCTTATAAAACAAAAAACGCTAAGACTTATTTAAAAGTCTTAGCGTTTTTTAATTGGCAAATTATTAAATTCATTAGTGCAAAACTTGCCTAGCTGCCAGCAATTCCTTCACTTTACTAACCAATTCATCATCTTGCACAGGCTTACCAAAAAAAGCATCTACGCCAATTTCTTTAGCTAAGTTTTGATGCTTATCAGCCGTGCGCGAGCTAATCATAATCAGTGGTGTATTGGCTGTGCGCGCATCATCACGAATGTTACGCGCCAAACCAAAGCCATCCATTCGCGGCATCTCAATATCAGTTAAAATCACATCTGGCGTGGTCTCTTGCAGCAACTGCAAGGCATCCATACCATCTTTTGCTACCAACACCTCATAACCTGCGCGCTCTAGCAAGCGACTTAGCACTTTACGCATAGTGAGTGAATCATCCACCACCATAATGCGCGATTTAGCAACCATTTTTGGCACTTTAGCTTTTGTTGCCTTTACCACGACACTACCTACCGCCAGCACTTCACGATTAGCCAATTGCACTGGGTTGATAATTAAAATAATACTACCATCACCCGCGACGGTTGCGCCGACAATGCCTGGCACGCGCGCTAGCTGCACGCCAACTGGCTTCATTACCGCCTCTTGGTTGCCAATCACCTCATCCACATGCAAGGCAATATTATAGTTAGCGCTACGCAATAGCAGTACTGAAACATAGGCATGGTCTTCAGGCTGATGTTCTTGATAATCTAGCAGTTTAGACAAGTAATGCACTGGATATTGCTTATCTGCCCACTTGATTTCGCCCGCCTTATAAGCATTAAGCAAATCTAAGCGTTTAATTTTTTGTGCCTGCTCAATCATGGCAACAGGTAAGGCATAAATAGCATCGCCCGATCGTACCACTAATACTTGTGCTACCGAAAGCGTGATGGGGAAATGCACGTTGAATGCAGAGCCCTTACCAAACTCACTGTTTAGATCTACGCGACCACCCAAGCCGCTTACGTCATTACGCACCACGTCTAAACCCACACCGCGACCTGAAATTTGCGAAACTTTATCGGCAGTAGAAAAACCTGTTTCAAAAATAATAGACATCAATACTTGCTCGCTCACCTCTGCGTTTTCGGCTAACAAATTATTTTTAATGGCTTTTTCTTTCACTTTCTGCAAATTTATACCTGCGCCGTCATCCGCAACAACAATATTAATTTCGTCATTATCTTGACTCACTTTTAAAGTGATGGTGCCAGTTTCGGCTTTACCATTTGCTCTGCGTTCAGTTAATGGTTCTATGCCATGCGCAACGGCGTTACGCAGTAAATGCTCTAAAGGCGCGCCTAGTTTATCCAGTACGCTGCGGTCAATTTCAGTATCATCACCGATAATCACTAAATCGACAGACTTTTTAAGTTCACGCGCGGTTTGTCGCACAATACGTTGTAAACGCTCAGAAATTTGTTTGAATGGCAGCATACGAACGCCAAGCAGGTTTTGTTGCAAATCGCGATTCATGCGGTTTTGTTGTTGCAGTGCAGCTTCTGATTGATCCAGATTGATAATTAAGCCATTCTGAATAGTGGCTACGTCATTCACACTTTCGGCAATCATGCGTGTGAGTTCTTGCAAGCGCGTAAAGCGGTCAAACTCAAGCGGGTCGAAAGTTTCGTGGGCTTCTTGCAGCACACTCATGCGAGACTGCAATTGCGTTTCTGTTTCAATTTCCAGCTCGCGCAAATAGCCACGCAGCCGCGTCACGCTCTCGGTTAAATCATTAGAAGATTGCTTAAAGCTACTCAGCTCTCTATCTAAGCGCGAGCGAATAATAGAAATTTCGCCTGCATCGTTTATAAGCCTGTCCAAGGTATCTGCACGCATGCGCAAGAACTGCGCTTTTCTATCAGTGATACGACCTGTTGGTGCTGCATCTACTTGCTTAATTTGTTCAGCCGTCTCCTCTGGGGTTTTGCCCATGGTTTCATCAAAGTAGCCACTGATTTTATCCAGCTCAACAAACATATTGTCGAAATCAATGGTTTCATTTTTACGTTTGAGCGAGCGAATTACGGTGTCTTCAAGCTCATGCACTGCATCACCAAGCGCAGATTGCCCTGCCATACGAGCACTGCCTTTTAACGTGTGTAGCGCACGTTGCAACGAGTCTGGATACTCTGATTGCTTAGGATTTGAACGCCAAGCACGTAATTCTGAGCCAAGCTCTGGCATAATTTCGCGTGCTTCTTCAATAAACATGGTGAGTAATTCTTGATTCACCTGATCGGCATCGAGCCCAGCATCAATCTGATAAAGCTTGCCTTCGGTGATTAGTTTTACTTCAATGCCTGTGGTTTCTTCTGCAGGCTCTAGTTCATTGCTTGTGTTTTCTGGCACCTCAAATTGCGCAGTTTCTGCGATTGGTGCCGCTTCAATGGCTGCGTATTCTTCTTCTAGCACATCCGCTGCAAAAGCATTAATCTCAGCCTCGGTTGATTGCATCACTATTTCTTCATCAACTTGCTCATTTTCAGCATGCTCGGGCTCAGTAAATGTCACTGAAAGTTCTTTATGTTCTATCGCCTGTTGCGTTGCTAGATTAAGCACTTTAATCAGCGTCACGGCAGAGCGCGGATTGCGCTGCTCGGATACTTTTTGCCACATGATTGACAATGACTTAACTGTGTTAGTGTAAAGATCTAGGTGCTGTGCTGTCCAAATCGCATTAATTTCATCTAACCAACGCTCTAATGCACGACCTAATTCGCCCATTTGTTTAAACCCTGCAGCCAGCGCATTGCTCGCCAAGGTATGTGTAGCATGGCGAGCTTCTTTTGAAGGTCGCAAGCTACTATTAGTAGCAAGCTTAACGATATCTTGCTCTAAAATGGTAACGTTCTGGCTACTTTCGGTAATGAAAATATTATAAAACGCGCGGCTCATTTTGCGCGTACCGCCGATAAGCACTAGCTCATCTGATTTTTTAACTGGGGATTTAGTGCTTGGTGTTTCCGTATTTGGCTGCTCAGCTTCTGTCGCCAGCTCTTCATTTTGGAACGCTTCGATACGTGCTATCCAAGCGTCTTTATTGACTTCGACCTGATTATTAGCACGCAACTCAGCCGCCCAGCCTGCAAATGCAGCTGAAACTTGCTCAATTTCGGCTATTTGCTGCGGTTTAAGTGTGGATTTTTTATCTAAAATACCGTTAAAAAAGGTTTCTACT
>JAYVRE010000243.1:0-4991 GCA_043776535.1 Methylotenera sp.
TGGGTTGCCCGCTTGCGATTAGTGGCAACAAACACTTGCCTGGCCGCTTATTTTTACAAACCTCGCAGGTTAATATCGAACTGCCAGGTTTGGCTAGTAGCAAAGCAGACAATCAAATTATTAGTGTGGTGCTTGGCTTACAAAAACAGCAGCCAAATCGCCAAGTTATTTTAGTCAGCAAAGACATTAATATCCGCATTAAAGCGCGCGCTATGGGCGTGCCAGCGGAGGATTACTTTAACGACAAGGTATTAGAAGACACCGATTTACTCTACAGCGGCATGAAAGAGCTGCCGCAGGACTTTTGGGATAACCACAGCAAGGCGATGGAATCGTGGCAAGAGGCTGGCCGTATGTTTTACCGCATCTCTGGGCCATTGGTTAAAACATTTTTAATTAACGAATTTGTATATTACGAGTTTGATAAGCCATTTCATGCCATGGTGCGCAAGCTTGAAAACAATACCGCTGTACTAGAAGTGGTACAAGATCACACCAACCCTAAGCACAATGTGTGGGGTATTACGGCGCGTAATCGCGAGCAAAATTATGCGCTTAATTTGCTGATGGATCCTGATATTGATTTTGTGACGCTGCTTGGTCAAGCGGGCACTGGTAAAACACTACTTACGCTGGCCGCCGCGCTCACACAGACTTTAGATAAAAAAATCTATTCAGAAATTATTATGACGCGCGTGACTGTGCCTGTAGGTGAGGATATTGGCTTTTTACCAGGCACCGAAGAAGAAAAAATGGCACCGTGGATGGGTGCGCTAGAAGATAACTTGGATGTACTGAATAAAACCGACGAAGATGCAGGCGAATGGGGACGTGCCGCTACGCAAGATTTAATTCGCTCGCGCATCAAAGTGAAGTCGCTCAATTTTATGCGCGGCCGTACTTTTTTGCATAAATTTTTAATTATCGATGAAGCGCAAAACTTAACCCCAAAACAAATGAAAACGCTCATCACTCGCGCTGGGCCTGGCACTAAAGTAGTGTGTTTAGGTAATATTGCGCAAATCGATACCCCCTATCTTACAGAAGGTAGCTCTGGTTTAACCTACGTGGTGGATAGATTTAAAGGCTGGGCGCACAATGGCCACGTCACTCTAGTGCGCGGCGAACGTTCACGCTTGGCAGATTTTGCAGCTGAAGCGCTTTAACTAAAATGGTGTAAAAAAGTAAATGAAAAAAGGTTTTTACACCCTTTTAGTTGCACAATTCTTCTCTGCTTTAGCAGACAATGCTTTGTTATTTGCAGCCATTGCACTACTTGCAGAATTAAATTCTCCTGATTGGCACACGCCACTTTTGCAGCAGTTTTTCGTTATTTCTTATATTTTACTTGCGCCTTTTGTCGGATCTATTGCTGATGCTTTTCCGAAAGGTAGCGTCATGTTTTTCTCTAACTCGGTAAAAGTAGTAGGCTGCTTGGCAATGATATTTGGTGTTCCACCGCTATACTCGTATGGCATTGTTGGTATTGGCGCTGCTGCGTATTCTCCTGCAAAATACGGCATATTGACAGAAATGCTACCTAGTCATTTGTTAGTGAAGGCCAATGGATGGATGGAAGGCTCAACGGTCACTGCCATTATTGCAGGCGCAATTATAGGCGGCAAACTAGCGAGTGATGACCCACACTTTGCAATGGCCATTATTGCAGGGCTGTACATCACTGCCGCTTTTTTTAATTATTTTATTCCTAAGCTACCCATAGAAATAAAATTAGAAAGTAAAAGCGCTTTTTATATGCTAAGAGATTTTTGGCATGCATTTATAACGCTTTGGAAAGACCCGCTAGGCCAAGTTTCACTTGCTGTTACCACGCTTTTTTGGGGTGCAGGTGCCACATTAAGGTTAGTAGTGCTGGCATGGGCGGCCATCGCTCTAAAATTTGATATAGAACAATCTACGCAACTCATTGCCACTGTGGCTATTGGCATAGCGGTAGGTTCAGCTGTAGCATCACGCTATATTACACTGGAGGGATCAACCAAAGTGTTGCCAGCGGGCATCATCATGGGGTTGCTGGTTGTCTTAATGGCGTTAGTGAGTGATTGGTACATAGCAGCATTACTACTATTTTTTATTGGTGCATTAAGTGGGTTTTTTGTTGTACCGCTCAATGCCTTATTACAGCATCGCGGGCATCACTTGATTGGTGCAGGTCACTCTATTGCTGTTCAAAACTTTAATGAACATATCGGTATTTTGATTATGCTGGGATTTTATTTATTAATGGTAAAAGCTGATGTTGCAATTAATGCGATTATTATTGTATTTGGGGTTTTTATCATTGTTAGTATGAGCATCATCAACAAGTTATACCGTAGCAAAACTGTCACTGAAACAAGCATGCCTATTTAATGCAACTTCACTTTAGGCTCGGTGCGCCTTGTAATCATTCTAGCCAATGTTTGCAACACCACTTCCGCCATGCCATGCAAAGTCATTAAATGCATTTTGTAGAGCGATTGATACATCAAGCGTGCAAATAAACCTTCAATATACATGCTACCGCCTGAAAGCGCTCCCATTAAGCTGCCCACGGTAGAGTAGCGGCCTAAATTTACCAGCGAGCCATAATCACGGTAACGGTAATTCGGCAAGTCTGGATTATTCGCAACACGCTTTTTCATGCTTTTAGCCAATAATGATGCTTGTTGATGCGCCGCCTGCGCGCGTGGCGGTACATTACCATCATGGCCTATCCACGGACATGCCGCGCAATCACCAAACGCAAAAATGCTCTCATCCATCGTGGTTTGTAAGGTTTGTTTCACGATTAATTGATTAATGCGGTTGGTTTCTAAACCATTCAACTGTTTCAAAAATTCTGGCGCTTTAATGCCCGCCGCCCACACTACAAGCTCCGAAGGGAAGAAGCGTCCGCTATGCGTATGCACACCTTTGTCTGATACTTCCGTCACACGTTCGCCTGTTAGCACTTGTACGTGTAATTTTTTAAGCTCTAAATCTACCGCCCCTGAAAGTTTGGGTGGTAGCGCAGGCAATACACGCTCGCTTGCTTCAATAATCGAGATTTTAATATCACGGTCAGCGTCAATCTTATCTAAGCCATACGCTGCCAGCTCGCGTGTGGTGTTGTGTAGTTCTGCCGCCAATTCCACGCCTGTAGCGCCCGCGCCTACAATCACCACTTCTAATTGGCCAGCATGCACTGGAGCAGTTTGCGTTTGGGCGCGCACTAAAGCGTTATGCAGACGGCGATGAAATTTTTCGGCTTGCTCTTGTGTGTCCAGCGCAATAGAGTGCTCAAGCGCACCTTTTATGCCAAAATCATTGGTAGTGCTACCTATCGCTATTACTAAAGTATCGTACTTAAAGGTGCGCCGTGGAATCACCTCTGTGCCTTCTTCGTCAAAGTACGGCGCAACGTTGACCTCTTTTGTAGCGCGATTTAAGCCTTCCATACGGCCTAATCTAAAGCGAAAATGGTGCCAGTGCGCTTGTGCCATATACTCAAGCTCATGCTTTTCTGGGCTCATGCTACCAGCAGCAATTTCATGTAACAGCGGCTTCCACACATGCGTTCTAGTGCTATCAATTAAGGTTATAGCCGCTTTTTTCTTTTTGCCTAGGCTATCCCCCAAGCGTGTTGCCAGCTCTAAACCACCTGCACCGCCGCCTACTATAACGATGTGATGTAAATTATTTTCTGCTGTGTTTCCCAAGTAAGCCTTCCAAGTGAACTTTAATTAAGTGAGTTGTTATCGTGTAAACAAAAACGGCTACTGTAATTATACAGTAGCCGTTTAAGTTATTGCGTCAACAATTAGTTTGGCTCATTGCCAATAGAGTTAAATATTAATTCAACCAAGGCGTTTCGCCGCCACCTGTATATTGCGTACGCATCCAGCCAATAATTTTTAAGATGGTATCAGTATCTATGCCGTCACCTGTATGACCAGGAAGTTGATTATGCCATGTCAACATGCTACCGCGAGCGGTTGCACCCATACCATTAGTGCCGCCTGCAATTGTTTCAAATAAGCCTTTATCGCTGGTGTGCTTTGTATATTCCCATTGCGCATCAATCATGCTTGGGCCCATAAGGCCATTGGCATTACCACCGTGGCAGCCACTGCAACCGTTGTAAGCATAGGCTTTTTTACCTACTTTTGCTGCTTCAGCATCCTTGGCGTAAAGCTTTGTGTATGGATTAATGCAAGTTGCTAAAAATTCTTTTGCTTCTGGCGTATCGGTAGCAACCACTTTAATAAGCAATGGACTATTGTCTTTTGTAGAAACTAAACTACAGTTGCTGCCTGCTGCGTTTGCGCTGGCAGCAGAGGCTTCTTTGCCATTGCCAGCACTTGTGTCAGCTTTGTTACATGCAGCTAGTGCAGTCAACATTAAAACTAAACTAATACTTAATTTAAATCGATTCATATAGCTCCCTAAATTACATCTATAAATAGTTTAATACAAAAAACGGCTGCTGTAATTATACAGCAGCCGTTTTAACAGTTACTACTTTCTAGGTTAAAAGCTTATTTTAACCAAGTTTTTTCGCCGTCACCCGTGTACTTAGTACGGATAAAAGCAACTGCTTTAAGGATTTGGTCTGTTGACAAGCCGTCGCCAGTATGCTCTGGTAATTGGTTATGCCAATGAAACATAGTGCCTCCTGAAACACCTGGTGTACCGCCTGCAATCGATTCAAACATACCTTTATCGGTAGCGTTTTTAGCATAGGCCCATTTTTGATCGTATGCCCCTTGACCACCCTTACTATTTTTACTAAGTGATGGTGCCATAACGCCTTCTAATTTACCACCATGGCAACCCATACAATTATTGAAATTATATTCTCTCTGTCCTTTTTTAGCGGCTACAGCATCAGCCATGTATATTTTTGTATAAGGGTTTACACAAGTTTCTAAAAATTGTTTTGCTTCTGGTGTGTCGGTATCAACCGCTTTAATCGCCAAAGGTTTACCATCTATAGTAGAAACTAAATT
>JAYVRE010000244.1:0-4986 GCA_043776535.1 Methylotenera sp.
TACATGGGCGAAATTATTCGCGTAAACAATTTGCATAGCGTGGTTAAAGCCCAACAAGAGCGCGGCTTTCGCTTTTTTAATCAAGATGATGTGCGCAAACTAGAGCTGCCAGGCAACTTGGCCATTAGCAAGCCTTCGCCTTACACGCATAATATTGTGGCGTATTTAGAGCGCGAACCAGATGAATTAAGGGTTTATGCGCTGGGCGTGAGTGTGATTCGGCAAGATGTACAAGCCGCCTATTTAGAAGCAAAAAATCTGCAAAACAAAATTGGTGTCAGCGATTTATTATTACCGCTAGATCACCTAGCCACGCGGGTCTACAGCCAAAACCGTGAAGTGGCAATTTTAGAATATCTATCATTATCGAGCTATTATTTTTGGGGCGCATATAACATTAAAGATCAAAACTCGTCCACCAACGTCACCAAAAGCGCGCACTCAATACCTGAATCTAAAAGCCCTGCCAAAGTATTTACTGCCAACAACACACCCTATTTTATTAATCATTTAGAGCACTTGCCATCACCCACCGAGACCTTTGTGCGTAACTATGGCCCGCGTTTGCATCACATGGCGATTTCGGTGAAAGATGGCGAATATGAAGGCAAAGAAAATATCGATTTTGTGGTGAATGCCATTACTGAAAATGGCAAAGGCTTTTTGTTGGATGTGATTGGCTCTAAAGAACAAGGCCTAAAACAAATATTTTCTAATGCTTCCGAACATTCATCGTTAATCATTGAATACGTACAGCGTTATGGCAATTTTGATGGGTTTTTTACCCAAGAAAATGTGGCTAAATTAACCGAAGCAGCAGGTTTTATGTAAAAATTCTTTAGTAATTTTCGTCAAAATTTAAGCTAAATGGTATTATTTAGGTCATGCAAATTTATAGACTAATGTTATGACTTATTGCGTAGGCGTTTTACTTGAGCAAGGCTTGGTTTTAGCGTCTGACACGCGCACCAATGCTGGTGTCGATCAAGTGGCTATTTCCCCAAAAATGCACACGTTTGAAGTAAACGGCGAACGCGTTATTGTGTTGCTTACTGCTGGCAATTTAGCTATTACACAAGCGGTAGTTAATCGCTTAAAAACAGCTATTGACAAGGCAGATGTAGATAGTAAGCACTTACATAATGTACCTAGTTTGTTTGATGCAGCCACAATGGTGGGCGCAGAATTGCGCGCAGTGTTTGAAAGCGATGGCGAGCATTTTAAAAATCACGACATTGATTTTAATGCCAGCATCATCGTAGCTGGCCAAATTAAAGGTGAAAAGCCGCGTTTGTTTCACGTGTATGCGGCGGGTAATTTTATTGAAACCTGCGCTGAAACACCGTACTTTCAAATTGGTGAAACTAAGTACGGCAAACCCATTGTAGACCGCGTTGTTAAATATAACAGCGATATTATGGATGTTGTTAAATGTGTGCTAATTTCTTTTGATTCGACCATTCGCAGCAACGTTTCGGTGGCCGCGCCTATTGATTTATTAATTTACCGTCTTGATAGCCTGCACGCCGATTGCAAACAACGTATTACAGAAAACGATGCCTATTATTCAAAAGTACGGCAGGGTTGGGGTGCTGGGCTTAAAGAGGTTTTTTCAGCGTTGCCTAGTCCAGATTGGTGCTAAAGATGTCGACTAATCTAAACATGTCGATTAATAAAGTACACGGCAACTTATTTATTATCACTGCGGCCAGTGGCGCGGGCAAAACTAGCTTGGTTGAGGCTTTATTGGCTAGTGATGCACAAATTAAGCGCTCGGTTTCGCACACCACGCGACCACCGCGGCTGGGTGAGCAAGATGGCGTACATTATCATTTTGTGAATGCAACGCAATTTTTAGAAACTTTAAGCGCGGGTGGTTTTTTAGAAAGCGCCGATGTGCATGGTGCAAAATACGGCACCGCGCAAAGCGCCGTGGTGACTACCTTGCAGGGCGGTTTTGATGTGATTTTAGAGATCGATTGGCAGGGCGCAGCGCAAGTACGCAAACTTTATCCGCAAAGTATTAGCATTTTTATATTGCCGCCTTCGGTAGAAGCGCTTGAACAGCGTTTAAATAATCGTGGTCAAGATAGCGCGGAAGTCATCGCTAAGCGGGTAGCAGCGGCGCATGAAGAAATGCGTCATGTGGTGGAGTTCGATTATGTTACAATCAACGATACTTTCGACGTGGCTTTGCAAGATTTAATGGCGATTATTCGTGCTACCAGACTTAAATCGCAGTCGCAATTGCAACGTTATGCCGCCCTCATTCAAAAACTGACTTAAAGGAAGCTATTATGGCTCGTATTACTGTAGATGATTGCTTAGAAAAAATCCCCAACCGTTTTCAATTAACTTTAGTAGCCGCTTATCGCGCGCGCCAATTGGCTAATGGCTCTGATCCGTTTGTGCATAGCCCAAATCAAAAAGACAAGCCAACCGTGCTTGCATTACGTGAAATTGCAGCGGGTAAAGTCGGTATTGAGATTTTAAACCGCACACACCCGTAAGATTTCTAGTATTTACCTACAGTTTTAGTAAGTAAACACGATGGTAAAAACCGCTAATAAACTTCCAGCGGAATCACTTCAATCTGCCGAGCCGCCTTTGTTGCCAGCAGATGCCGAAACCTCGCCACTCACACTTTTACTTAAAGAATATTTTAGCCCTGCTGATATAGAGCAAGTGTGGGCAGCGTATCGCTATGCTTCTATAGCGCACGAAGGCCAAACCCGCAGAACGGGCGAGCCTTATATTTCGCATCCTGTGGCGGTGGCCTGTATTTTAGCCAAGTTACACATGGATTTGCCTACCTTGCTGGCCGCACTGCTACACGATGTGGTGGAAGATACTGGCGTTGCCATTACCGAAATTAGCGAACAATTTGGTAAGCAAGTGGCAGATTTGGTTGAAGGCTTAACCAAGCTCGATAAGATCGAGTTTCAAAGTGCGGCGGCAGCACAAGCCGAAAACTTCCGTAAAATGCTGTTGGCGATGAGCCAAGATGTGCGGGTAATTTTGGTAAAACTGGCCGATAGATTGCACAATATGCAAACGCTAGACGCCATGAAGCCAGAAAAACAAAAAACAATCGCGCGCGAAACGCTAGAAATTTATGCACCAATTGCGAACAGGCTTGGCCTCAATCTTATCTATCAAGAGTTGGAAGACTTAAGCTTTAAACACTTGTACCCCATGCGCCACCGCGTGATTGCCAAGGCGATAAAAGTGGCACGCGGCAATCGTAAAGAGGTGATTGGTAAGATTTTGGACGCGATTAAACAGCGTATGGCAGATGCGCATATTGAGGCCGATGTAACTGGGCGCGAAAAGCATCTATATAGTGTTTATCGCAAAATGGCCAACAAAGCCACCGCGCTAGAGCAAATTCACGATATTTATGGTTTTAGAGTATTGGTGAAAGATACGCAGAGTTGCTATTTGGCGCTAGGCAGCCTACATGCGCTCTACAAGCCGATTCCAGGCAAATTTAAAGATTTTATTGCTATCCCCAAAGCCAATGGTTATCAGTCGTTGCATACCACTTTGTTTGGTCCTTTTGGAACACCAATTGAGGTGCAAATTCGCAGTGAAGATATGCATAAAATTGCCAACGCGGGCGTGGCGGCGCATTGGATGTATAAAACCACCGATGCTAGCCTGACCGCCTTGCAGCAACAAACCCACCAATGGCTGCAACGTTTAGTAGAAATTCAAACCGAGAGTGATGACAGTTACGAATTTTTAGAGAATTTTAAAGTCGATTTATTCCCCGATGAGGTGTATGTGTTTACCCCCAAAGGCAAGATATTAGCGCTTCCCAAAGGCTCTACCGCTGTTGACTTTGCTTTCGCAGTGCATACCGATGTAGGTAATAGCTGTGTGGCGGTTAAAATTAATAATGAGCTCGCGCCACTGCGCACCGAAATGCACAATGGCGATAACGTGGAAATTATTACCGCCCCGCTGGCTAAGCCAAACCCTGCTTGGTTAAATTATGTGGTCACGGGCAAGGCACGTTCGCATATTCGACATTATTTAAAAACGCTGCAAGCCACAGAATCTGCGCATTTGGGCGAGCGTATGCTCAATATGGCCTTGCGCGCTTTGCATGTGGACCCTAGCGCGATAGGAGATAAGCTATGGCACAAAATCATGCGCGATTATGGGGTTAAAGATAAATCGGAGATTTTGACCGATATTGGTTTAGGTAAGCGGGTTGGTTTGATGGTAGCGCATCAATTAACCGCAGGCAATGCAGAATTACATGGCTTTGAAAATATTGGCGAAAACACAAACCCAAAAACCGTTAAAAAGCTCGATAGCATTACCATCAGCGGCTCAGAAGGCATGGCCGTTCAGTTTGCACAGTGTTGCAGGCCAATTCCAGGCGACCCAATTTTGGGCTTTATCAACAAAGATAAAGGCTTAATTATTCACACCCACGATTGTCCAACGATTAGAAAATTTAAGCTAGACCCCGATAAATGGCTGGATGTGGAGTGGGATTCGGATAATAAAAAACTCTTTAAAGTGAATGTACGCATGGTGGTGGCTAACCAGCGCGGCATGTTGGCCAAAATCGCGGCGGGCATTTCAGATGTGGGGGCAAATATTGATAATGTAAGCGTAGAAGAGCCAGACGGTAGTCAATATGCCAACGTGAATTTTACCGTGCAAGTGCGTGATCGTGTACATTTAGCCCACTTAATGCGTAGTTTACGCAAGATACCTGACGTGGTGCGTATTAATCGGGTTAAGGGTGTGCATAATGAAGAGAAAATCCAATAAACGCTATTTTTAAGGTTTTCTCTGAACAATTTAGCTGAACATAAATTAGCTGACATAAAGGCTTTCAGTAAGCCCTTAATTACCAATCTTAATAAGCTTGGCATCTCAACCATTCAAGGCCTGTTGCTGCATTTACCACTGCGCTATATCGATGAAACGCGCATCACAGCCATTCGTGATTTGCGCCAAGGTGAT
>JAYVRE010000245.1:0-4938 GCA_043776535.1 Methylotenera sp.
GGTATAGAGCCTGAGTTTTTTCTGGTCAACAAAGACGAACATGGCCGCCCAATCCCCTGTATAAAAGATGACCAAGATAAACCATCTTACGATTTAAAAGCGCTTGCAAGAGTTAGAGATGTGTTGCGCAAAATGGAAGCTGGTCTCACGGCGTGTGGTTTTGATGTGTTTCAAATCGACCACGAAGATGCCAGTGGCCAATACGAGTTGAATTATCATTACAGCGACGCGCTACAAGCGGCAGATAGATTTACACTGTTTAAAATGGCAGCGGATTTTATTGCCGAAGAGGCAGGTTTAACTTTCACCTTAATGCCAAAACCATATGCAGACCGCCCTGGTAGCGGCTTGCACCTGCATTTATCGCTCACCGACGCGCAAGGCAATGCGGTAATGGCAGATAAAACCGATTCACACGGTGTATCAAAAATGGGTCGCGCTTGCATTGCAGGTTTGCTCGCACACAGCCCAGCGTTGGCGGCGTTTCACGCGCCATCGGTCAATTCATACAAGCGCTTAGTCATCGGCCGTTCACTCTCTGGCACCACATGGGCGCCCGCGCACATTGCGTGGGGCTACAATAACCGTACGACTGTATTGAGAGTGGTTGCAGGACGCATCGAGTTCAGGCTCACCGATGGCAGCAGCAATATCTACTTGGCAATCGCCAGCACAATCGCTGCCATGTTAGATGGCGTAGAGCAAAATATGGTACCACCCATGCCAATTGATGAAGATATTTATCAATGGGATGATAAAGAATTTAAGCGCCACCGCGTAAAAACTTTGCCACAAACTATGGGCGAAGCGCTGGCTGCTTTGGGCGCAGATACCCCGATAACCAAGGCGCTAGGCGATGATTTTGTGGCAGAGTATTTAGCCACCAAAACGCCTGAATGGATTGATTATTGCCGCTCAGTAAGTGATTGGGAATATAAGCGCTATTTAACTTGGCCTTAATGGTTAAAGTTTAACGCTCTGCAAACCGCATAGATATTGCCTCGCAGCCTATAAGTTGTAGGGTGTGCAAGTGATGTTCTTGCACACCATGATTGAATATGGCACAAATTTGGTGTGCAAATTAAAGTCATTTTGCACACCCTACACTTGTTATAATTTCTTTAATTCATTAAGGGTTTAAAGATGCACATTCAAACTATCAATACACCACCATTTTTAGATCAAAAACCTGGCACTTCAGGCCTTCGCAAAAAGGTGAAGGTTTTTCAACAAGCCAATTACCTGGAAAATTTCGTGCAGAGTATTTTCGATTCGATTGAAATCAGCCCGAACGCCGCATTAACATTGGGTGGTGATGGGCGTTATTACAATCGTGTGGCGATTCAAACTATACTTAAAATGGCGGCGGCCAACGGTTTCGCAAAGGTAATAGTCGGGCAAAACGGTATTTTATCCACACCTGCCGCGTCGCATATTATTCGCAAATATCAAACTTTAGGCGGCATCATTTTATCAGCCAGCCACAACCCTGCTGGGCCAGATGAAGATTTTGGCATAAAGTACAACACGCCAAACGGCGGCCCCGCGCCAGAGAAAATTACTGAGGCGATTTTTGCCAAAACTAAAACTATTAGCCAATATAAAATTGCCAATTTGGCCGATGTGGACATTGAAACCATTGGCGAAACTAGCTTTAATGGCTTTACGGTTGAAGTGATTAATCCTGTGACTGATTACGCAGATTTAATGGCTAGCATGTTCGATTTTGGCGCAATTCAAGCTTTGTTGAAATCAGGCTTCAATATCAAGTTCGATGCCATGCACGCAGTGACTGGGCCTTACGCTAAAGCCATATTGGTGGGTCGATTAGGCGCTCCTGAAACCAGCCTGATGAATTGTGAGGTGAGCGAGACATTTGGCGGCGGGCACCCAGACCCAAACCTGACTTATGCGCATGAATTGGTAGAAGTTTTGTACGGCGACCCTATTAATGGGAAACAGGCACCCGATTTTGGCGCAGCATCGGATGGCGATGGCGATCGCAATATGATTCTAGGCAGGCATTTCTTTGTAACACCATCGGATAGTTTGGCGATTATTGCGGCTAATGCACAATTGATACCTGCCTACCAACAAGGATTGGCGGGCGTTGCACGCAGCATGCCCACCAGCGGCGCAGTGGATAGAGTTGCTCACAAATTGAATATTCCGTGTTATGAAACGCCAACAGGTTGGAAGTTTTTTGGCAATTTAATGGATGCCGATAAAGTGACGTTGTGCGGTGAAGAAAGTTTTGGCACAGGCAGTAACCATGTGCGCGAGAAAGACGGCTTGTGGGCGGTATTGTGTTGGTTAAATATCATCGCCGCGAAGAAACAAAGTGTAGAGCAAATCGTCAAGGCGCACTGGGCAGAATACGGCCGCAACGTGTATTCGCGCCACGATTATGAAGCAATCCCAACCGAAGCCGCCAATGGCGTGATGGCGCATATCAAGGTGCAATTTGCGAGTTTACCCAATAAAGTTTTTGGACGATACACGGTAAAAACGTGTGACGATTTTAGTTATACCGATCCTATAGATGGTAGTTTAAGCACAGGGCAGGGCGTTCGTATTCTATTCAGCGATGGCTCGCGCATTGTGTTTAGGCTTTCTGGCACAGGCACCGAGGGCGCGACTTTGCGCATTTATTTAGAAGCATTTGAGCCGAATGTGGCAAATCATCACTTAGATGCACAAGTGGCTTTGAGCGAAATGATTGAGATTGCGCTGAAAATTTCTGAATTAAAACAACGTACAGGCCAAGATAAGCCAACGGTAATAACTTAAACTACTGAAGTAGGAGCGATCTTTAGATCGCGAAAAAATGGTGAATGTAAGTTGCAGCGCCTTCGCGATATAAATATCGCTCCTACATTATTCAACTTGTTTTATGGTCATCTCGTTTTTATAAAGCCGCACGTCCATGCGCCCCAAGTAACTCATGCCGAGCAGTGCGTCGCCATCTAGCCCAGGCGCTATCATGGCAGACACATTTTGCGCCTCTACGCCACCTACTTTAACGGACTCTAGGCGCACCACATAACCCACGCTATCACCATTGGCGGTTTCGGTGCGTATGGCTTCGATGCTTTTAAGCCCAAGTTTATCGGCAACGCGCTGAGAAATCGCCACACCAGTTGCGCCTGTGTCTATGAGTACATTTACTTTTTGATTGTTGATTAAAGCTTCGGCGCGATAATGACCATCTAGTCCGCGTTTTAGCATGACTGAATTAGCGTTATCACCCAAGCGCCAGGCTTTATTGGGGTTTTGTATGTTATCGGCCAAAATGTAAATGCCGACCGCGAGACTTAACCAAACGACGGCGAAAAAAATCGAATTTTTTGTCATGTTACTTTGTTATGTTATTTGGGTGAAATCGCTATAAGACATTGCTTGGATAAATTGAGTTAAAACGGCAATGCCACGTTGGGCGCTGCACCCCAAATCACATCGCGAAACTGTGATTGAATGCGCTTGAGAGCCGGTTCGTTATTGGCCTCAAAGCGCAGCACTATCACAGGCGTGGTGTTGCTAGCTCGCATTAAACCAAAGCCATCGGCATATTCCACGCGCAGGCCATCAATGGCAATCACATCAATTGCATCGGCAAATTTGGCCATGATATTAGATTGGCTTTGCAGCTCTGCAATCAGTTTGTGTGGCTCGCCCTCTTGCATTTGAATGTGCTGCTCGGGCGTGCTGACGCTATCTGGCAAGCTATTGAGTATGTCAGAGGGATTGGGATGCTGACTTAAAATTTCTAGTAGCCGCGCACCAGCATACAAGCCATCATCGAAGCCATACCAGCGTTTTTTACCATGACTATCATTGTCGTTAAAAAACACATGACCGCTCATTTCGCCCGCAAGTGCTGCGTTGGTTTCTTTAATTTTTGCCTTGATGAGTGAGTGACCCGTTTTCCACATCATCGGCTTGCCGCCATGTTCCTGTATCCACGGGCTTAAATTACGCGTCGATTTCACATCAAAAATGATAGTGGCACCTGCGTTGCGGCTTAGCACATCTTGTGCGAACAAAAGTAATTGGCGATCTGGATAAATGATATTGCCTTCTTTGGTGACTACGCCCAGCCTGTCGCCGTCGCCATCAAATGCTAGCCCTAATTCAGATCGCGTATTTTTAAGTGCCTCGATTAGATCGTTCAAATTTTCTGGCACAGAAGGATCAGGATGATGGTTGGGAAAATGACCGTCCACCTCACAAAATAGTTCTTCTACGCGGCAGCCGATGGCGTTATACAGCGTTTTTGTAAAGGCGCCAGCCACGCCATTGCCGCAATCCACAGTGATTTGCAAGGGTCGAGCGAGGTTAATATCCGCTTTTATTTTCGCGATATAGTGGGGCGCAATATCAAAGTTGCGCTCAATGCCATCACCATAAGTGAGTAGTTTGTATTCGATGCGGTGGCGCAATCTTTGAATGCTCTCGTTCGATAGCGTTTCACCTGCCAGCACCATTTTTAGGCCATTGTAATCTGGCGGGTTGTGGCTGCCCGTGACCATGACACCACAATTATTGCCCAAATGATGTGCCGCAAAATACACCATTGGCGTGGCGACCATGCCTAAATTCACCACGTTGACACCCGCTTTGCGAATGCCTGTCGATAAGGCATTAGCCAGCTCTGGACCCGACAATCTGCCATCGTAACCCACGCAAATTTCGGTTTGCGCGCGACTTCTGGCCTCGCTGCCCAGCGCATGGCCAATCGCCTCGACAATTTCGGGCGTTAAGCTTTTGCCGACAATGCCGCGAATATCGTAGGCTTTAAAAATCTCTTTAGGAATTTCAATCATAATTTCTACAGTATGAATAAGTAATAAACAATGCCAAAATAAGTTAAATGATGCAATAGCTGATCAAAACCTAGCAAAATCCAAAAACGCTCGCTATTATTGGGTTGTAAATCAT
>JAYVRE010000246.1:0-4925 GCA_043776535.1 Methylotenera sp.
TTTCCCCTCGGCACGCCCTCCAAAGCACAAAATTTTCCAAGACGTAACAGACTCATTAGCGGTCTTAGTTTGGGTTGCCTAGTAGTAGAAGCCAATATCGACAGCGGTTCACTTATTACCGCGCGTTTGGCCACCGAGCAAGGCCGTGAGGTATTCGCGATTCCAGGATCAATTCACTCACCCGTCAGCAAAGGTTGCCATCAACTGATTAAACAAGGTGCCAAACTAGTAGAAACTACGCAAGATATACTGGAGGAACTGAAAAATTTGCTACCAAGTAATAGCCCATGTGGGCTAACGGATAATTTGGATTTTGAAGGCTCAGAACCATCAGATGCCAATACAGTCTTGGCTTGCATGGGATTTGACGCGATTAACTTTGAAACTCTGCTCACACTTACTGGGTTGACGACTGAAGCACTTTCATCCATGCTGATGGTGTTGGAGTTAGAAAGCAAAGTGACAGTGCTGGCTGGCGGAAAATATCAACGCCTAATTTAACGAACAAAAAACCAAGTAAAAAAATAAAAACCAAGTAAAAAAACTTTATTAACCGCTGGGGGTGTGACTATGTTTGAAATTTTAGTATTCATATTCGAAAATTACATTGCTCACCATGCCTTGCCAGACGATGATGTCATGACGCAAGAGCTCTCTGCAGCTGGCTTTAATCAAAAAGATATTCAAGGTGCGGTTGGCTGGTTTCAAGAAATGAAATCGATGCTAACGCAACCCTCTGTGACCTACTCACACCAACACTCTGCCACACGCATACTTACTGATAGTGAGCTTAAAAAAATTAGTATTGAAAGTATCAGTTTTGTTTTATTTTTACAGCAAGCCAACGTGATTAACGATGTAGAGCGTGATTTGATTATTGACCGTGCAATGGCGCTTAAGCAAGAGCAAGTTAACATAGAAGAAATGCGCTGGATTACCATGATAGCCTTATGGAATGAAGGCCGCGAGAAAGATTACTTGTTTGTGGAAGACGCGCTATTTAACCCGCGCGGGCTGACACTGCATTAGCATTTGTAGGAGCGCAATTCATTGCGCGAACATCTTAAACCAACTCAAAATTCGCGATTTAAAAATCGCTCCTACGCATTAATTTTCAGTGCCAATATTTTTAATAATGTTGGAAATAACACCTGATTGATTGAGCGTATAAAAATGTAAACTAGGCGCGCCCCAAGCCAATAAACGCTCACAAAGTTCACTCACCACATCCACGCCCAGCGCGCGTAAAGAAGGCATATCATCTGCATAAGCCTCTAGCCGCAAGCGCAACCAACGTGGGATTTCCGCGCCACAAATACCCGAAAAGCGCGCCAACTGCGTGAAGTTATAAATAGGCATAATACCTGGCACAATCGGCACGCTAATGCCGTCTTTGCGGCAGCTATCCATAAACCTAAAATAAGCGTCTGCGTTGTAAAAATACTGCGTAATAGCAGAATTGGCACCCGCTTCAACTTTGCGCTTAAAATTGGCCATATCTTTGGCGGCAGAAAGCGCTTCGGGATGAAACTCTGGGTAGGCTGCGACTTCCAAATGAAACCAATCGCCTGTTTCTTGGCGAATAAATTTTACCAACTCATTCGCATATTTAAAATCGCCCGCGCTTACCTCGCCCGAGGGCACGTCGCCACGCAAAGTGACTAAACGTTTAATGCCGTGTGCTTTATAGGCAGTAAGTAGCTCGCGAATATCTTCTTTGCTGGATGATATGCACGAAATATGCGGCGCGGCTTGGTGACCCTCGGCTTGGATTTCAAATACTGTGTCTTTAGTCCTATCAGTCGTAGAACCACCTGCACCAAACGTAACCGAAAAAAACTCTGGCTTAAACTTGGCCAGCTGCGCCCGCGTTTCGCGCAGGTTAGCAATGCCATCCGCCGTCTTTGGCGGGAAAAATTCAAAGCTTAATGGGATGTTTTTCATGTTTTTGCATCAGTCTTTTTGAATAAATATAGCACTTAATATCCATGAAATCACGCTGTAAGCAATCGCACCGATGATGCCAGCCATCAAGGTTTTTACCTCAAAGCCTTCTAAAAAGTGTCCTACCGCCCAAAATAAAACGCCGTTAATCACCAATATAAAAAGCCCTAAAGTAATAATAGTGACTGGTAGAGTCAATATGACCAAAATTGGCTTAATCAACATATTCGCCAAACCAATCACTACTGCGGCTAATAACGCAATCCAAATGCTAGACACATGAATATCAGGCACAACATAAGCCACACCTAACAAAGCCAATGCGTTTAATAACCACCCAATTAATAATTTCATGTGCCTACTCCTTTTAATAACGATAAGTATCTGGCTTGTAAGGACCTTGTTTGCTGACGCCAATGTAAGCCGCTTGCTGGTCTGTTAAAGTCGTCAATTGTGCATTCAATTTTTTCAATTGTAACACCGCCACTTTTTCATCCAAGTGTTTTGGCAATACATAAACACCCACTGGATAATCCGCTTGGCGCGTAAACAACTCAATTTGAGCAATGGTTTGATTAGCAAAGCTAGAGCTCATCACATAGCTTGGATGACCAGTACCACAACCCAAATTCACTAATCGACCTTTTGCTAACAGAATAATCTTTTTACCATTTGGAAAAATTACATGATCCACTTGTGGTTTAATTTCATCCCACTCGTATTTTTCTAAGCTGGCAACGTCAATTTCGTTATCAAAATGGCCGATGTTACACACAATGGCTTGGTCTTTCATTTTTGCCATATGGTCATGCGTAATCACGTGGTAGTTGCCTGTCGCAGTCACAAATATATCCGCGTGTTCACACGCATAATCCATGGTCACTACGCGATAGCCTTCCATCGCTGCCTGTAACGCACAGATTGGGTCAACCTCTGTTACCCAAACTTGTGCAGAAAGCGCACGCAAAGCCTGTGCCGAGCCTTTACCCACGTCACCATAACCCGCTACCACAGCCACTTTACCTGCAATCATCACGTCAGTTGCGCGCTTAATCGCGTCTACCAAACTTTCGCGGCAGCCGTATAAATTATCAAACTTAGATTTTGTTACCGAATCATTTACATTGATTGCTGGAAAAGCTAATTTGCCTTCTTTATGCATTTGATACAAACGGTGCACGCCAGTCGTGGTTTCTTCGGTTACGCCAATAATTTTGGCTAAACGTACTGAATACCAAGTTGGATCAGTTTTTAATTTGGCCTTAATCGCATCAAACAAGCAGATTTCTTCTTCAGATGTTGGTTTGCTAATGACAGATAAATCTTTTTCTGCACGCGTACCTAAGTGCAACAACAAAGTCGCATCGCCGCCGTCATCTAAAATCATATTAGTGTAGCCGCCGTCAGTCCACTCAAAAATACGGTGCGTGTAATCCCAATACTCGGTGAGCGTTTCGCCTTTAATCGCAAACACAGGCGTGCCGCCTGCCGCAATCGCCGCCGCCGCATGGTCTTGGGTAGAGTAGATATTGCAACTTGCCCAACGCACGTCTGCGCCTAAATCTTTCAATGTTTCAATCAACACCGCAGTTTGAATCGTCATGTGCAAACTACCTGTAATGCGCGCGCCTTTTAAGGGTTGCGTAATGGCAAATTCTTCACGAATCATCATTAAGCCTGGCATTTCGGTTTCGGCAATAGCTATTTCTTTACGGCCAAAAGCAGCTAAGCTAATGTCTGCTACGATGTAATCTTTAAAGTCAGTTACAGTATTCATTTTAATCCTATGATAATGAAAAGTTGTAACCAGCAGGGAATGGAAATTTTGACAAAACACAAATGAAGTTCGGCGCTTTGTTCACCCAGTTCCCGTGTCTGGCACGGTTAAATAGTAGGTGAACGCCGTTTGAGAGATTTTACATCCCCCTAACCGAGCCTAGAGCTTTTGCTAAAATACGCACAAGCTTCGCAACGTTCCTCGGTTAATTTTACTACTTTAATGACCGCATTATAGCAAAATCGTTCAGGTTGTCAAAACTAGAGCCCGCAAAAAAATAGCTAAACAGCAAGTAGAACCCCAACAATAAACGCATTTTAAATACGCTAATTTGTTGGGGTTCGCGTGCTCACCAACAACCTACAAACTTAAATCCCTGCTGCTGCTTTCAAGGTAGCTGCTCTATCAGTCGCTTCCCAAGTAAATTCAGGTTCATCGCGGCCAAAATGGCCGTAAGCAGCGGTTTTAGTGTAGATTGGACGCAATAAATCAAGCATTTTTACGATGCCTTTTGGGCGTAAATCAAAATGCTCTAGCACCAAAGCTGTCAATACTTCGTTGCTCACTTTACCCGTGCCATAGGTTTCCACCATAATAGAAGTCGGTCGCGCAACGCCAATGGCGTAGCTAATTTGTACCATACATTTATCGGCCAAACCTGCGGCCACAATGTTTTTGGCCACATAACGTGCCGCATAAGCCGCACTGCGGTCCACTTTTGATGGATCTTTACCCGAAAAAGCACCGCCGCCATGCGGCGCTGCGCCACCGTAAGTATCGACAATAATTTTACGTCCTGTTAAGCCGCAATCGCCTTGCGGGCCGCCTACTACAAAGCGGCCAGTCGGATTCACTAGATATTTAATCTCGCCTTTGATGAGTTCTTGGGGCAACATCGGTTTGATGATTTCCTCTATCACCGCTTCGCGAATATCTTTTAAATCCATCTCTGGCGCGTGTTGCGTAGAAACCACTACGGTGTCGATTGAATCTGGTTTGCCATCCACATATTTAATCGTCACTTGAGATTTTGCATCGGGGCGAAGCCAAGATAAAACGCCATTTTTACGCAAATGTGCTTGGCGTTCCATCAAACGGTGGCTTAGCCAAATCGGCAATGGCATCAATTGCGGCGTTTCATTCACCGCATAACCAAACATCAAACCTTGGTCGCCCGCGCCTTGGTCTAGCGGGTCGTCATGCG
>JAYVRE010000247.1:0-4917 GCA_043776535.1 Methylotenera sp.
GATATTTATAACGCGCCGCAACAGCTTTATACGCAACAGTTATTAAATGCAATTCCAGGCCGAAAAGCGGCCTAAATACTCATTAAAATAGATACTAATTAAAAGTTAATTAATAAAGATAGGTTTTAGGATTAAAAATGGCATACGATTTAGAAGAGCAAGAGCAGTTAGACGAATTTAAAGCTTGGTGGAAAAAGAATGGCAGTATGGCTACCAGCCTAGTATTGGCAGCCTTATTGGCCTATGCGACTTGGCAAGGTTATGGATATTATCAAAACACAAAAGCGGTAGAGGCTTCGGCTTTGTACCAAACTTTAGTAGTGACTGAGCTTACTAAAACGACTGAAATAAAAGCACAATCTGCCAAATTAATGGAAGATTTTTCTGGCACACCATACGCGGGTCGTGCGGCGGTGTTTGCTGCAAAAGCCAATTTTGCCGCTCAGAATAGCAAAAGTGCTAAATCGCAGTTGGAATGGGCGACTAAAAACGCGAAAGAAAGCGCAATAAAAGCCATTGCCAGCCTGCAATTAGCGGGTATTTTGTATGAGGAAAAAAGCTACGACGAGGCGAATAAAGTGCTGGCAGGCATTACTGATAAGGGTTACGAAGGATTAAAAGCAAATATGCAGGGTGATGTTTTGCTGGCGCAGGGTAAGCAAGCGGAGGCCAAAAAAGCTTATCAGGCTGCTTTGGAGGGCTTGGATGTGCAAGGCAAAATGCATCAATACACGCAGCAAAAGCTTGATTCGCTTGGTGTTTAATTGCAAGCTCTTTAATTACAATATTTAGGCGCTTAATATTTAGTATTTATGAAAATTTCATTTCCTTTTTGGCCAAACTTATCCCGTCTGTTCATCATTCTCGGTTTCACAGCCTTGGCTGGATGTAGCGCGCTCACTGAATTTAGGTCAGACTTGGCCGATAAAGTATTTGGTCGCGAGCCGCCTAATCCGCCAGCAGAGCTCGAAGAAATCAATCCGACTTATACAGCGACAATTGATTGGTCTAGCAACATAGGCAAAACTGAAAAGTACGATTACACGCCTGCATTAGATTCCAGCGCGGTTTATGCTGCCAATACAGCAGGCGAAATTCTTAAATTAGATGCTACTAATGGTCGCCAAATTTGGCGCATTAATGTTGGTGAATCGATTAGCGGCGGCATTGGTATTGGCTCTGGCATTTTATTGGTGGGCAGCAATAAAGGCAATGTTCACGCCTACGATACTACTGGTAAGTTCTTGTGGAAAGCTAAAGTTTCTAGCGAAATATTGAGTGTGCCGCGCTATTTTGATGGCTTGGCAATTGTACGCACTGGCGATAACCATATTTTTGGGCTAGATGCAGCTGATGGTAGCCGTAAATGGGTGTACGAACGTATTAGCCCAGCATTAAGTTTAAGAAGTAGCGTGGGCATTGTGGTGGATAGCGGCGCCGTTTATGCAGGGTTTGCAGGTGGAAAAATGGTCGCTATTCGTGCTGATAACGGTAAATTGTTGTGGGAAGCCACTGTTGCACAGCCTAAAGGCGTAACCGAAATTGAGCGTATTGCTGATATTACCAGTTTGCCAGTAGTAGATGGTCCTTTGGTGTATGCAGTGGCGTACCAAGGCAAAATTGCAGCTGTAGATCGCACCAATGGCAAAGTAGTTTGGAATCGCGATATTTCGAGCTACAGCGGCCTAAATGTAGAAGATGCAAAAATATTTGTGTCACATACTTTAGGCGCGGTTTATTCTCTAAATTATGAAACTGGCAAAACTTTTTGGCGTCAAGGCGTGCTGGCAAATCGCCGTCTTACCGCACCATTACCCATGGGTAGCGTGATTGCCGTGGGCGATTTAGAAGGCTATATTCACTTTTTAACGCGTGACGAAGGCAAGTTTGCCGCACGCATCAAGCTAGATGGCAACGCGGTCATGTCTCTTGTCCCCGGCACGAGTTCAAGACAGCTTATCGCCGAAACACGCAATGGCGGAGTGTACGCAATCAGTGTTGCTGAATTAATTCGGCCTGCTGCTGCACCAGAAACGCGCTCTGAGCCTGCAAAACGCAGCCAGCCTGAACCAACCGCTCCAGAACCTGCCTCAGAACGCAGCATTATGTTCCAAAAAGATCCAATATTGCTGCCAGATCAAGCACCAGAGCCACAATCACCGCCAGATTCGAATAGCGCGCCTGGCATCAGCTTACCTAGTCAATAAATTTATTATGCTACCCACCATCGTACTCGTTGGCCGCCCCAACGTTGGAAAATCCACCCTATTTAATCGTATGACCAAAAGCCGCGACGCCTTAGTGGCGGATTTACCTGGCCTCACGCGCGATAGACACTACGGGCGGGGCGTTGGCGGCAGCAAGCCGTATTTGGTGATCGATACTGGCGGTTTTGAACCCACTGCTGAATCTGGCATTTTAAAAGAAATGGCCAAGCAAACCTTGTTGGCGATAGATGAGGCCGACATCGTGATTTTCATTGTCGATGGCCGCGCAGGCTTAACGCCGCAAGAGTTTATTATTGCCGATAAACTGCGCAAATCGCAACGCCCAGTATTGCTGGCCGTGAATAAAACCGAAGGCATGAATAAAGCCGTGGTATCTGCCGATTTTCACGAGCTTGGCCTCGGCGAGCCGCTATCTATCTCAAGCGCGCATGGTGAAGGCGTAAAAGACTTGGTCGAGCTAGCCTTAGAAGGCTTTGCAGAACCTGCGTTTGACGAAACTGTTCCGCACAATAAAGTACCTAGAATCGCCATTGTAGGCCGCCCCAACGTCGGCAAATCCACGCTGGTAAACGCATTGCTGGGTGAAGAGCGTGTGATTGCGTTTGACGAGCCAGGCACAACGCGTGATTCAATCGAAATTGACCTAGAAAAAAACGGCAAAAACTACATTATTATCGACACCGCGGGCGTACGTAAGCGTGGCCGCGTGTTCGAATCGGTAGAAAAATTCTCAGTTGTCAAAACCATGCAAGCCATCGAAGATGCTAATGTGGCTATTTTGGTGGTGGATGCGCAAGAAGGTATCACCGAGCAAGATGCTCACGTAGCCGCGTATATATTGGATGCTGGGCGTGCACTAGTGGTGGCAGTAAATAAATGGGATGGCTTGGTTGACGACGAGCGCGAATTTATTAAAAAAGAAATTGACCGCAAACTCATCTTTTTAGATTGGGCAAAATTTCATTACATTTCAGCGCTGCGTAAAAAGGGGCTGCCCGAATTGTTTGTGTCTGTCGATGGCGCATTTAAAGCTGCCATGGCCAAACTCGCCACGCCTCAACTCACACGTGTCTTAATTGATGCTATCGCGCAACATCAGCCACCGATTAGCCGCGGCACGCGCCCAAAATTAAAATACGCACATCAAGGCGGCATGAACCCGCCGATTGTGGTGATTCACGGCAGCCATGTCGAAGATATCAAAGACAGCTACAAACGCTATTTAGAAGGCGTATTTCGCAAAACTTTCCAGCTAACAGGCACGCCATTACGCGTGCAATTTAACGCAGGCGCAAACCCATTTGCCGAGTCGCCAGATAAACGCAAAGCAGGCGAGGGAATTGTCAGTATGCGCCGCCGTAAAACCGCGCAACGGGCTGAATTAAAAGCGAAAAAAGACGAAGAGAATAAAAAACGTTAAAAATTTTAAGTAGGGTGGGTTCTTGAACCCACGCGGTTAAGGCAGGTTAAACGATTGTAACGTGTGGGTCACAAGTGACCCACCCTACATGGCTCATGAGATGATCCCCTCTTGTTTAGCTTAGCTTGACGTGATAATCATTGCCACAAACGCATGTTTCTATCGTAGTTATGTTATTCGCTGTTGATATTGCTAACAATAGCTCGAATAGGCTAAAGGACCAATGTGATTAGACACGATGAATTAACAAATAACTCATTGATTTAATACAAACTTTCCCAAAACTTCCACCAAACTTTTTCATCCTCGCTCACTTTGCCAAGTACCATCGGGTTTTGTGGATAGTTGGTTTTTAAAATACGCATGGTGTCTTCTTTTAAATCGGCTAAATCCATATAGTCATAAGCGCTAATGCTTATTACCAGCGCCTCTTCTACTGAACTGGAGTTTGGATAGTATTCCAGCACGTATTTTGCGCGATTAAGCGCTGCTAGGTAGGCTTGGCGCTTCATGTAGTAGCGTGCTACGTGCATTTCGTGTTGCGAAAGCGCATTGACAAGGTAAACCATGCGTTGCGTGGCATCTTTAAAATAGCGGCTTTTTGGGTAACGCTCGGTCAGCTCTTTAAGCGCTGCAAATGAGAGTTTAAGCGCCTTTGGGTCGCGATCACTGATTTCTTGCCCAGAGTATTTTTCTATGAATCCGCGCTCGTTAAAGCTGGCAAGGCCTTTTAAATAATAGGCGTAATCTACATTGGGGTGATTTGGGTGCAGCTTGATGAAACGATCTGCCGCCGCCACGGTGGATACGGGATCAGATTTTTTATAGTAAGCGTAAGCAATTTCTAATTGTGCCTGCGTGGCATACACGCCATGCGGAAAGCGTGACTCTAATTTTTGAAAATAGCCAATGGCTTTATCATAATCTTTGTCGATCATTTTTTCTTCGCCCGCTCGGTAAATGCGCTCGGCTTGCCAGCCTTTAGTTTCATCTAGCTCGGTCGGGTCGCCAAAAATGGCGCAACCTTGCACAAATAAAGCTAAAAGCACAATGGATAAAAGCTGTAAAATAGGGGCAGTAATACGGTTCGCGGTATTTTTCAAGATGTAAACCTTACAATCAATATTGGCAATATTATAACGTATGCAAGATAAGACACACATGACTCCAGAATTAAAACCAGAAATAATGCTAAGCATCCCCATGAACTTGGGTGGCGAGCGTTTGGATATTGCTTTGCAACAAATGTTGCCGCAACACTCGCGCAGC
>JAYVRE010000248.1:0-4909 GCA_043776535.1 Methylotenera sp.
CTAACGTGTACTGCGCTTTCGATTGCTTGGCTTTCATTTCTTGCTCCTTTAGCTCATTTTATCATGAGCTATGGACTCTACTTTTGAGGGGCAAGGTCAATGCACTGATGCCGCTGTTGGAAGATACTGTACCACTGAAAGAAGCACTAGCGGAATACAGCCAGAGTTTTAACACACAGTGGCAAGAAATGATGGCTGAAAAACTGGGTTTCACGACTTTTTGTACGCCATCCCATGTTGAACTGATTTCGGAGTTACTGGAACTGCTGCAGCAGATTGAAACGGACATGACCATTTTCTTTCGACGCCTGGCCTTGCTTGACACTTCCCCTGCCACCTCCGACGAAGCACTACTCACACCGTTCTCGGCGGCGTATTACAAGCCGGAAACGCTTAGCGACACGCAGCGCCAGCGTACGCTTCAGTGGCTACGTCGCTACGCCGAGCAAGTGCGCGCGGAAGGCGTGCGAGCACGAACGCCGCGCACGCATGGATAGGGTCAACCCCAAATATGTACTACGCAATTACCTTGCGCAACTTGCCATTGATCGTGCTGAACAGAATGATTATGGACTCGTGACCGAGCTGCTCGAGGTGCTACGGCACCCCTACGACGAACAGCCAGATAAGGAAATCTACGCAGCCAAGCGCCCGGAATGGGCGCGACAGCGCCCTGGTTGCTCCATGTTGTCGTGTAGCTCATGATTGGCAGTAACGCAGTGTGCATCAAGTTCCTGGCTACAAGGACAACGATTTCTTGGATATGGCTAACAGTCGCAGCAATCGCTACAGCGGCATTGCCGCCAATTCTGAAATGATGAAAACCTATGCATAAGCTGACGCTCAGCAGAATCAACGACCGTGTTTATCGCGTCCTAGCTGACCAGGATAAGCATGTGGGTAACTTGAAGTTTATTAACGGTGTATGGAAGTTCAAGGCTATCGGTTATAATAAGAATGGCGACATCATGCCTGGTTGGGGTCCGCTCACTGACAGGCACAATACCACCTTCGGTACTCTTGACGAGGCTCTGATTAACGCCAAGCTCGCCCCGACTTGAGAAACTCACATCAACTTGTCCTTTCACAAAACCAGACCTAACTCACTATATTTTTAATACAACACACATGCAAGCACTTCCCATCTTTTTTAATATTCAAAATCGTCATTGCGTGGTAATTGGCGGTGGCGATGTAGCTATGCGCAAAGTGGCTATGCTGCTTAAAGCCAGCGCGGCGATTACGCTTTATTCGCCCGAGATTTGTCATGAGCTGCAAGATTTGACCAATGTAGGAAAGATAAAATACGTGCAAGCTAATTTTGAAGAAAATCAGCTACAAGGCGCATGCTTGGTGATTGCGGCGACTGATGATGAGGCGGTGAATAGTGCGGTCTCTGTAGCCGCTAAAGCACAAAATATCCCCGTCAATGTAGTAGATGCGCCCGATTTATGTACGTTTACTATGGGCAGCATTATCGACCGCAGCCCTGTGGTGATTGCGGTGTCGTCCGAAGGCAATGCGCCCGTATTGGCGCGCTATATTCGCGCCAAAATTGAAACCATGTTGCCAGCCACGTATGGCCGCATTGCGGATATTGCGGGTGAATTTCGCGAGCAAGTGAAAGCCAAATTTGCTACGACACAAGCCAGAAGAATTTTTTGGGAGGGTATATTGCAAGGCCCAGTGGTGGAGCGTGTGTTATCTGGTCAAGAGCAAGCGGCGCGCGAGTTGCTGCAAAATATTTTGGACGGCACGGATGCAACCGCCAACAAAGGTGAGGTGTTTTTAGTTGGCGGTGGTCCAGGTGACCCAGATTTGCTAACCTTTCGCGCGCTGCGCTTAATGCAGCAATGCGATGTGTGCGTGTACGATAAACTGGTCAGCCCTGAAGTGATGGAGTTGGTTCGGCGCGATGCCGAGCTGATTTTTGTAGGAAAATCGCGCGATCAACACACCATGCCGCAAGAGGAAATCAACGAGCTTTTAGCTAAATTAGCCCTGCAAGGCAAACGCGTGCTGCGCCTAAAAGGCGGCGACCCGTTTATATTCGGGCGCGGCGGTGAAGAGATTGAAACGCTAATGAAAAAGGGAGTTCCGTTTCAAGTAGTGCCTGGCATCACCGCCGCCAATGGCGTTTCTAGCTATGCAGGTATTCCCTTAACCCATAGAGATTACGCACAAGCCTGCTTGTTTATTACAGGGCATTTAAAGGCGGATGCAAATAAACAGCTCACGCTGGACTTAGATTGGGTCGCTATGAGCCGCCCGCGCCAAACTGTGGTTATTTATATGGGTTTGGTGGGCTTAAAACAAATCTGCGAAAAGCTGATAGAACATGGCGTAGCCGCATCAATGCCTGTCGCCGTGGTGCAGCAAGGCACAACTCAGCGGCAACGTGTTATTACCGCAACGCTGGCAGATTTGGCCGAAAAAGTAGAAGCAGCGGGCATGAAACCGCCGTGTTTAACCATTATTGGCGAAGTGGTAAAACTGCGCGAGAAGTTGAATTGGTTTAGCCCTTAGAAATTTTATTTAGCTAAATGCCAAGCGATTCCAAACTGTTGGCTAGCGTTGTATCGGCAGCGACAACCTAGCTTCTAAGCCGCCTTCAGGGCGGTTAATCAGAGCTAAACTACCGCGATGCAGTTTGGCGATGCGGTTACAAATTGCTAGGCCTAGGCCGCTGCCGCCTTCGTTTTTGGTGCGGGCGCTATCCATGCGCTCGAATGGGCGTAGTAGCCGCTCGGCGTGCCCTGCGGGGATACCAGGGCCGTTATCTAGCACGCTGATAATAATGTTTTCGGCGGTAATTTTACTCACCACTTCAACAATGCCTTTTGAGTAAGTGTATGCATTACCCACTAAGTTATCTAGTAGGCGCTGCATGGCAAGTGGACGTAACGCAATAAAGTAGGTGTTGCTAAGTTGCAGCTTTAGGTTGCGCCCAGCGCGGGCTTGACGCTCTTGCAAAGCTTGTAGCAGCACGTTAATGTCCATCATTTTGGTGGGTTCTCCTTCTACGCCGCGCACAAAATCTGAAAATTGGTGAATGATGTTGTCCATGTCGGCAATGTCTTCAATCATGCCAGATTTTAAATTTTCACAGCCTTCATCTGGCAACAATTCCACCGCAATACGTAGTCTCGCCAGCGGCGTGCGAATGTCGTGCGAAACGCCTGCCAATAGTAATGTGCGCTCGCTATCAAGCCGCACCAATGATTCAGCCATTTCGTTAAATGTTTTGCTCACTTGTTGCAGCTCGTCCATGCTGTCCTCAGGCAGGCGCGGCGCGGGCTCGCCGTGGCGTAATCTATCGGCCGCATACACCAGCAAATTAAGTGGCCGATTAATACGTGAGGCGATTAAATAAGCGCCTAGCAATGATAATAAGCCAATCAATGCGCCCCACCACAGCCAGTGCCAAGGAAATGGCCTATCGACTTGAATTTTAGGAATCACTACCCAAAAGTCGTCCTGCTCTACGTTAAAACTAATCCACAGGCCAGGAATGCCGTAATGGTTGACAGTGATAATGGTTTCTTCGCCCAACCGCTCGCGAATTTTGTTGGCAATTAAATTAATGAAAGGATCATCTGGCAACGGCTCAATATCTTCTAAAAAATCGGCTACATAAACGCGTACACCTTCACGCCCAGAAAGCTCTGAAAGCAAGGCCAGTCGACGACTATCTTGTGCGGCGATAAGTGAGGCGCGCGTATAATTAACGATAGTAACGGCTTGCAGTGCTGCTGTAGTGGCGCGCGGTTCACGCTCAAAATAATCGAAAATTTTGAGCGATGCGTAAATACTTATCGCCAATAATAAGGCGATAAGCAGCATTAAGCGAGAGAGTAGGGAACGCGGTAAGTACTTCAATGGGCTTGGCTATAGCTTGGTTTTAATGCGCGGTTTCGCCATCGGGAATAAACACATAGCCAAAGCCCCACATGGTTTGCAAATAGCGCGGGTGCGCGGGGTCAGGCTCGATAATGCGCCGCAAGCGCGACACTTGCACATCGATGCTGCGATCAAACACATCTAGCTCGCGTCCACGCGCAAGTTGCATCAGCCTATCGCGCGAAAGCGGCTGGCGCGGGTGCTCGGTAAACACTTTAAGCAAAGCAAATTCGCCGCTGGTGATAGTGATTTGCATACCGCTACGGCTTAAGCTGCGGGTGGAAGGATCGAACACAAATTCGCCAAAATTAAACGCTTCCGATTTCCCTGAATTTTCAGCTTCTGGGCTATGTTCATGGCGGCGCATCACCGCGTTAATGCGCGCTAACAGCTCACGTGGGTTAAACGGTTTGGGCAAATAATCATCTGCGCCCATTTCTAGGCCAATAATTCTATCTACTTCGTCACCACGCGCGGTAAGCATAATAATAGGCGTAGTAACGTTGTTGGCGCGTAGGCGGCGGCAAATTCCTAAACCATCTTCACCTGGCAACATTAAATCGAGCACCAATATATCATAGCTATCGGCGCTTAAGGCAATGTCCATTTCTTTGGCATCAGCCACTGTTTTAACGCTAAAGCCTTGTTCGGTGAGATAGCGTTGCAATAGCTCGCGGATGCGGATATCATCATCCACCATTAATATTTTTTTGCCCAGTATATTTTTAATTGGTTCTGCCATGGTTTAAACTTTCTTGCGATAAAGCTTGTTTATAAGCAAGCTGGCGATATTGAATTAATGATCATTTTTGCTAGTATATGTTTTAAGAAATAATAAATCTAGAAAAGTAAAAACTTTTCTACACTAAAGTGTATCCAAAAGCATTAAATAGGCAATTGTTACAATTAGTTACAATTATGGAGTAACATGAAACATTACATTTACAACCTTAATTCAAGATAGCAATCTTTCGCTGAAACAATATCAACTGGTGAATTCGCTAATGCA
>JAYVRE010000249.1:0-4888 GCA_043776535.1 Methylotenera sp.
TTTGGCTTTGGTGGCACCAATGCGACCTTAACGCTATCAACCAAAAACCTGTAAGCCGCGTTAAACCTTAAGTTAGTCATTCTAAGCATAGCGAGACCGTAAAGGTCTTCAGCGCCAATCTAAACCGCTAAAGCGGTAAGATTGGACGCGAAAGAATCCATACTATGAGTGAAAACTACTGGACTCTTCGCTATGCTCAGAATGACGGTATGTGAAGATTTTAATATGTCATACAGGAAGTGAGTGACTAAAAAATGAAAACAAAACTAGTATTTATCACCTTGTTTTTAATCAGTTTTTTATCTAGTTGCGCCACCATGATGGGCGACCGCACTGTAAACGTAACTGGCGAACAAATTGCACAAAAGTTAAATGAGAAATTAGCGCTGCCTATATCCTTACTTAAAGTGTTTGATGTCAATTTATCTAACTCGCAAGTGACTTTTGACAAAACTACTGGCCGCATGACATCAACCATGGATACCAAACTTTCGAGTGAATTACTCGGTAAAAGCTTAGCGGGAAAACTAGGAATTTCTGGAAAATTACGCTTTGATGCCGCCAACAACGCGGTGGTGTTGGATCAGCCTGAAATTGAAAATATTAACTTCGATGGCACTGACGGTAAATTTAATGATTTATTTAACGCGCTGGCCAAAACCGTCGGCGGCGAAATGTTGAATGGCTTAACGCTTTATACCGTGAAGCCAGAAGATTTGAAATTTGGCGCTACTACTTATGTGCCAAAACACATGGCGGTTACAGATAGTGGTTTGCAGCTAACGCTTACACCACAACGTTAATGATCAATATATTTGGATGCCCGCAATTGCGGGGGGTTTAATGATGAAATCAATCACTTTTCTATTAGCCATTTTAATTGCCTTAACTTCAGTTACGGCGGACGCTGCAATTAAGAAAAAAAAGAAGAAAAACAAAAAAAGTGTAAAAAAAAGCATGCAGATAGTTTCGCCTTATGTCATTAGTATTGGCTACCCCACCACCTTAGCAGCATTTAATGCTGTTCAAGCGCGATCTGATGTTGCCATAAAACCGAACGCCAAGCCGTTTGGTTGGCAGCAGCGAAGTGGCCCGTGGTATGTGGTAAATGAAAAGCCTAATTTTGAATGGGCATTTACTAAACCTAGCCACTATGCGCACCCCAGTGTGATTAAGCGTATGATAGATATTGGTTCTACAGACCACGTGTATGTTGATATGGCCTTTAAATGTGGCGCTGCAAACAGGTCTGATTGCGACATGCTTTTGACCGAACTTAAAGAAGTCAATTTATTCATTAACAAAGTTTATCAAAAAAAATATATTGTTACCGCAGATGGAAAACCAGCATGGGATGGCGTGGATAGCTTAGAGTAGAAAAGCCTAAAACTATCCATCCATGCGGCTTGCAGAATAGCCAAGCAGGTTGGGTAGCTTGCTTGCCCTCGGAGAACTTGTTTTGAAGTAAACGAGGGGTAGGAATTGGCTCACTCAACAAAATCTAAGTCAAAACCACTGAACTCTCGTCATTCTGGCCTATGCCAGAATGACGGTGTTTACAAAATCAACATAGCTGCCACATTACGACCCTCACTCATTAAAATGTTATAAGTTCGGCAGGCTGCTGCAGTGGTCATGCATTCAAGCGGAATGCCGTTCTCAGCGAGTTTTTGAACGATTTTCGGGTGCAAAAACTGATGTTTTTCGCCTGTGCCAAGTAGTACCACTTCTGGTTTTAATTCTACAATTTGTGCAAAATTTGCTTCGGTTAAGCAAAAAAAATCATTCGCTGACCAATCCGTTATTAGCTTATTGGCCATCACAATTAAATTGTGCATATAACGCTGCTTGTTAATCTCCACAAAGCGCCCATCATCACCCATGCCATAGGCGGTAATTAAGTAATTATTTTCTGCGGTGGTTAAATGTAGCTTCATTGCGTTATTCTATCTTAATTTTTGACTTATTTTAGCCAGGCACTTCATTGAACGAGAACCCCATTCTAAGGTAAACTAGCGCCTTATGAATGACATTAAAAAATTACCCATAAAACGACTTGCCAAATCCAATAAACTCGCCAATGTTTGCTACGATATTCGCGGCCCTGTGCTACAACGCGCGCGCCAAATGGAAGACGAAGGCCAGCGCATCATTAAGTTGAATATTGGCAATCCCGCATCGTTTGGGTTTGAAGTGCCAGAAGAAATTCAACTAGACGTGATTCGCAACATGGGCGACGCAGGTGGCTATACCGACTCTAAAGGCCTATTCGCGCCGCGCAAAGCCATTATGCACTCCACACAAGCCAAGCATATCAAAGGCGTAACGGTGGATGACATCATTATCGGCAATGGCGTTTCTGAGCTTATCGTGATGGCCATGCAAGCGCTGGTGAATAATGGCGACCAAGTGCTAGTACCAATGCCAGATTATCCGTTGTGGACAGCCGCTGTGACGCTGGCAGGCGGCACCGCACAGCATTATATGTGTGATGAAGCGACTGGTTGGCTGCCCGATTTGGCCGATATGGAAGCCAAAATTACCGCCAATACGCGTGGTATTGTGGTGATTAATCCGAATAATCCGACGGGTGCGTTATACCCAATAGAAACTTTGCAAGGCATTATTGCAATTGCGCGTAAATATGATTTGGTGATTTTTGCCGACGAAATTTACGACAAAGTCTTGTACGATGGCGAAATTCATACTTCAATTGCCTCGCTGGCGGATGATGTGCTGTTTGTGACTTTTAATGGCTTATCGAAAAACTACCGCACCTGCGGATACCGCGCAGGCTGGATGGTGATTTCGGGAGAAAAAGCACATGCGACTGATTATATCGAAGGCTTGAACATGCTAGCATCCATGCGGCTTTGCGCCAATGTACCAGGCCAATTGGCAATACAAACTGCGCTCGGTGGCTATCAAAGCATAGAAGACTTAGTTGCACCTACAGGCAGGCTTTGCAGACAGCGTGATTTGGCTTACGACTTGCTCACGGCAATCCCTGGCGTAACTTGCGTTAAGCCTAAAGCGGCTATGTATTTGTTTCCAAAATTAGACCCAAAAATTTATCCAATTAAGGATGATCAACAGTTTATTTTAGAATTGTTGCTAGAAGAAAAAGTCTTGCTAGTGCAAGGCACGGGCTTTAATTGGAAGACGCCAGACCATTTTCGTGTGGTGTTTTTACCCAACGTGGATGACCTGACCGAGGCGATGAAACGCATTACCCGATTTTTAGAGAATTATCGTATGAAGCATGGAGCAAAAGTTTGAAAAAATTGAATGTAGGTTTGTTAGGTATCGGTACCGTTGGCGGCGGCACATACACCGTTTTAACGCGTAACGCAGCAGAAATCACGCGCCGCACTGGCGTTGAGATTCGCGTGGTGCAAGTGGCTGATAAAAACATCGAGCTTGCCAAAAAAGTCACAGGCGGCAATGTGGATATTACCGATGATGCGTTTGCCACTGTGAGCAACCCCAATGTGGACGTGGTGGTTGAGCTGATTGGCGGCTACAATTTAAGCAAACAATTGGTATTAAAAGCCATCGAAAACGGCAAGCATGTAGTGACTGCCAATAAGGCACTTTTGGCTTTGCATGGCAATGAGATTTTTGCGGCAGCACAAGCTAAAGGCGTGATTGTGGCGTTTGAGGCGGCGGTCGCAGGCGGCATTCCCATTATTAAAGCGCTGCGCGAAGGTTTGGGCGCCAATAAAATCGAGTGGGTTGCGGGCATTATCAATGGTACAACCAATTTCATACTCACCGAAATGCGCGAAAAAGGCTTGGCATTTGCCGATGTGTTAGGTGAAGCGCAGCGTTTAGGCTACGCCGAGGCTGATCCAACTTTTGACGTAGAAGGTATAGACGCCGCGCATAAGCTGACGATTATGTCGGCGATTGCATTCGGTATGCCGATGAAGTTTGAGCAAGCCTACACAGAAGGCATTACCAAGCTACAGCAAACTGACATCAAATACGCCGAAGAGTTAGGTTATCGTGTGAAATTGCTTGGCATTACCAAGCGCACCGATGCTGGTGTAGAGCTACGTGTACATCCAACATTAATCTCAGAAAAACGCTTAATTGCCAACGTAAATGGGGCGATGAATGCCGTGGTAGTGAAGGGCGACGCTGTTGGCCCAACGCTGTATTACGGCGCAGGCGCAGGTGCAGAACCCACTGCCAGCGCGGTGGTTGCCGATTTAATGGATGTGGCGCGTTTGAGTAGTGCTACAGTAGAACAGCGCGTGCCGTATTTAGCATTTCAGCCGAATAGCGTAGCGGATTTGCCAATACTGCCTATCGGCGAAATCAACAGTGCGTACTACCTGCGTCTTCGCGCCAATGATAAGCCTGGCGTGTTGGCAGGCGTGACTAAGATTTTGGCTGACCGTAATATTTCGATTGATGCCATGTTGCAAAAAGAGCCTGACGACAATGAAACTGAAGCAGATATTGTGATTTTGACGCATGTAACGGTTGAGAAAAATATGGACGCGGCGATTACTGCAATTGAAGCCCTGCCTGCGATTGTGGGCAAGTTGGTTAAAATTCGTATAGAAGAGTTAGGCCGTTAATTTAGTATGAAATATATTTCTACCCGTGGGCAATCGCCAGCACTTAGCTTTAGCGAAATTTTACTCGGTGGCCTAGCGCCAGATGGCGGCTTGTACCTGCCAGAAACCTACCCGCAACTTACCGATGCCGATTTAACTGCCATGCGCGGCATGAATTATCGCGATTTGGCGTTTTATATTTTAAGTCGCCTAATAACAGACAGTCCTGATGATATTCCAGCCGCTGATTTGAAGGCGATTATCGATAAAACCTACCGCGCCGATGTTTATGGTTTTGTGCGCGCAGGGCAAAGCGCAGA
>JAYVRE010000250.1:0-4883 GCA_043776535.1 Methylotenera sp.
AATCACCGCCAACACTTTTAAGCCTTTCTTCTCAACTATTTGCTCGGTTTCACTATCTCTACTGGCTAATTTAATAATATGCACGCCTAGCAAAGGCGCTGGTAATTTAGCCCAATAACTAGCGTAATATTTATACTGAGTTGGCTCTACTATCAAATCTTTTTCATCCACCACGCCAGCATTTTTCTTGGCAGCTTCTTTAATCAGCGTCATTTTAGAGGCTGAATTTTTGGCCGAACCATATTTTTTATATATCAGCACAGTGTCAGCCTTAATCGCCTTTGCATGCTGCAATGCAAGCTCTGGCAGCACATTGCTGCCCTCAAATCCGCTAGAGCCAATCAAATCATAACCGCTCTCTAGCATGCTGATGTTATCTTCATCTTTGTGATTGCTTACATACATTTTGGTGTCTGGGTTGGCTTGTAGCGAGATTAAATTACCTGTGTTTTGCGCTTTATAATTTTTTTCATACAAGTTAGTATCAGACGCAAACAATTTGGGCGCTAATAGCAGCGTGCCCATCGCAAGCAAACTTACTAGCATAAATTTTGCGGCCACTTTCTTACTTTGTGCCGCAACCACTACATTGGTAGTGGATGATGTTTTAACTAAGGGATGATTGATTTTCTGCACTTTGAAAAAGTCCTTTATAATAAGTTAGGTTTCTATAAATACTTAACGCATGATTTTAATCACAAGTGTACAGACAAACGAATGACAAAAGAATTCATTAAAATTGGTTTAGTTTCTATTAGCGATCGCGCAAGTAGTGGTGTGTATGAGGATAAAGGCATCCCTAGCCTGCAAGACTGGCTTAAGCGCGCCGTGATCACGCCCATAAAATTTGAAACACGCTTGATTGCCGACGAGCAAGATGAGATTGAAAGCACTTTGATTGATTTGGTAGATTACCAAAACTGCCACCTAATTCTCACCACAGGCGGCACTGGCCCTGCTCTGCGAGATGTAACGCCAGAAGCTACGCTTAATATAGGCCACAAGCAAATGCCTGGCTTTGGTGAACAAATGCGCCAGATTAGCCTAAATTTTGTGCCAACCGCACTACTTTCAAGGCAAGTCGCAGTCATTCGCAAACAGTGCTTAATTATCAACTTGCCAGGCCAACCAAAAGCCATTCAAGAAACGCTAGAAGGCCTAAAAGACGCGGATGGCGCGCAGCAAGTGCATGGCATATTTGCGGCTGTACCGTATTGTTTAGACCTTATCGGCGCACCTTATATTGAGACCAATGAGTCTATGATTAAAGCGTTTCGGCCAAAATCAGCAGTTAAGCCAGCATAAAGCTAAAAGGCATGAAACCCCTTTACCAGTTAGCATTGCGAGCCATTCCTACAATTTTTTGGGCTATGCTAATCATCACTACAATAGCCATGTTGATCGAACTTGCGCCCAAGCAAACTGGCTGGATGTATTGGGATAAAGTACAACATGTGCTTATTTTTATGATGCTTTCACTGCTTGGTGCTAACGCTTATTTACACAAATATTACCTAGCACTTGGTTTAATTCTTTATGGTGCAATCATTGAGGTGCTGCAAAACATGCTCACCATCACGCGCCAAGCCAGTATTTATGATTGGGTGACAGATGTTGTAGGCGTTTGCATTAGCTTGCTAATTTTTGCTTTATTGCAAAAAATTACCAATAAACAATGACTATGACGCCTGAATTTAACCTGATTAAGCAATATTTCACTGCCCCAACACGGCATACCATCTTGGGCATTGGCGATGATGCGGCTTTAATCAGCATGGGGGCAGACATGCAACTCGCTATTTCAAGCGATATGTTGGTAGCAGGTACGCACTTCTTTGCCGATGCTGCACCTTATGATATTGGCTGGAAGGCGCTTGCAGTCAATGTCTCAGATATGGCGGCGATGGGCGCACGAGCCAAATGGGCGACCTTAGCGATTGCTTTGCCAGAGATAAACGAGGCTTGGTTAAGTGAATTTTCACGCGGTTTTTTTGCTTGCGCTGATGCGTTTAATGTTGACTTAATTGGCGGCGACACCACGCGTGGACCACTCAACATTAGCGTCACCATTATGGGCGAAGTGCCAATTGGCGAGGCTTTGCGGCGCGATGGCGCGCAAGCGGGCGATGATATTTGGGTAAGCGGTCAGTTTGGCAGCGCAGCTTTGGGTTTGGCGCACTTACAAAATAAAATCGTGCTGCAAAATGAGTTGGCTATTTGCTTAAATGCGTTAAACACACCTGCGCCAAGAGCCGCTCTGGGATTGGCTCTGCGCGACATTGCTACAAGCTGCATCGATATTTCTGATGGTTTATTGGCAGATTTAGGACATATTTTAAAAGCCTCAAGCTGTGGCGCTAGAATAGATTTAGAGAAAATACCGTGTATTGAATTACTGAAAAATAATTTAGATAACCCTCAATTTCAAGCCGCTATTTTGGCAGGCGGCGATGATTATGAACTATGTTTTACTGCGCCAAAATCTAAGTACGTAGATATAAATGCACTTAGTAAGCAGTTTAATCTGCCAATTGCCTGCATAGGCAGTACCCGCATGGCCAGTAGTTTAAATACAGGTGGCTTGCAAGTCGATTATAAAAACAATCAAATTACGCTTTTAAAACAAGGTTTTGATCATTTTGCGTAAATATACCCAAGCCGTCATTCTGACCATAAATTAAAATACTTGTTATGAACCAACCTAATTTTAAATTCCTATTTTCCCACCCCGCCCATATTTTCGCATTGGGTTTTGGCAGCGGCTTGGCGCTAAAAGCACCAGGCACGTTTGGCACGCTGATTGGTTTTCCGCTATTTTGGTTGATTTTCAATTATTCATTTAGCACGCAACTGATGATTATCGCCGTACTATTTCTATTTGGTATTTACGTGTGCGATAAGACGGGTAAAGATTTGGGTGTGAGCGATCATGGCGCGATGGTGTGGGACGAAATTGTGGCCATTATGTTAGTGCTGGCTTTCGCACCACACACTTGGCTGGGTTGGCTTGTGGCATTTTTGTTGTTTCGATTATTCGATATTTGGAAGCCTTACCCAATTTGTTATTTTGACGCAAACCTCAAAAATGGTTTTGGCGTAATGTTCGATGATTTACTGGCTGCTATCTACGCAATTTTGGTGTTGAAATTTATTGTATGGCCACTCTCACAGCTTTAGCCACAGAGTTGGGCGCTGCACTTAAAGCACGTGGTTACATGCTGGCGTTAGCAGAATCTTGCACTGGCGGCATGGTGGCAGAAGTCATTACTAGTGTGGCTGGCAGCTCGGCTTGGTTTGATAGAGGATTTGTCACGTATAGCAACCAAGCTAAAATCGACATGCTGGGCGTTTCAGCGCAAACACTTGAAACTTTTGGCGCGGTGAGCGAACAAATTGCAGTTGAAATGGCTTTTGGTGCTTTAAAGCATAGCCAAGCACATATTGCTGGAAGTATTACAGGAATCGCAGGGCCAGATGGCGGGACAGCGGATAAGCCTGTCGGCACGGTGTGTTTTGCTTGGGCAGAAACTAATCAGCCAACAATAACAATGACCAAAAATTTTGATGGCAATCGCGGAGAAATCCGCCAACAAGCCACCACATTTTTAATGAGGCAGCTTATTGATCAGTTAAAAAAAGCGTTAAACTAATTTAATCGTCGCGATCATGATGACCACGGCCACGATTCCAACCGTCATGACCACGATGACCACGGTTACCATGGTTTCCGCGATCCCAGCTATGATGGCCACGGTGATGCCCACGATAGTGATGACCGCCGTAATTTTGATAGCCAAAAGACACTATGGTGGGCGCATAGCTATAATAGCGCGGCGCTGGACGGTAATAAGTTACTGGCTCACTGTAATAAATAGGCTCGTTATAATAAACCGGCGCTGGATAATAGACCACAGGCGGCGCGTAACCATAACCACCAATATTTACGCCTAAACTAAAAGAATCGCGCGCTTGCGCGGTTGAAACCGTTGCAGCACCAATGGCTAACGCTAATATTACAGAATAAATTAATTTCATCATATTTCTCCTCCAAAAACTACTCTCCCTTAACAAAAAACGTATTAAGCACAGTATCGTTGACATAATAAATCAACATCAGCTCTGTTTATTACCCGCAAATACCGCCTTGTTTTGCTTACGTTAAAGCGTAAATTATGGAATAATCACAGCTCAAATTAAGCCCCTTAAACTACAAGGTAAAAACCCATGGATGACAATAAAAGCAAAGCACTGGCCGCCGCACTAGCGCAAATTGAAAAGCAATTTGGCAAAGGCTCCATCATGCGCATGGGCGATTCTGATATTGGCGAGGATATTCAATCGGTTTCCACAGGCTCATTAGGGCTGGATATTGCGCTGGGCATAGGCGGCTTGCCACGTGGCCGTGTGATAGAAATTTACGGCCCTGAGTCATCTGGCAAAACCACTTTAACGCTTTCAGTGATTGCGGAAATGCAAAAATTGGGCGGTGTGGCGGCGTTTATCGATGCCGAACACGCGCTAGACCCGCAATATGCGGCTAAATTAGGCGTTAACGTGCCAGAGCTTTTAATTAGCCAACCAGATACAGGCGAACAAGCGCTGGAAATTGTTGATATGTTGGTACGTAGCGGTTCGGTGGATATTGTAGTGATTGACTCGGTAGCAGCACTGACGCCGCGCGCTGAGATTGAAGGCGAAATGGGCGATTCGCACATGGGCTTGCAAGCGCGTTTAATGTCGCAAGCACTGCGTAAACTGACTGGCAACATCAAACGTACCAACACGATGGTCATCTTCATTAACCAAATCCGTATGAAAATTGGCGTGATGTTTGGTAGCCCAGAAACGACCACTGGCGGTAACGCGCTTAAGTTTTACGCATC
>JAYVRE010000251.1:0-4851 GCA_043776535.1 Methylotenera sp.
ACAACTCACCTGTCATTTCGAGTGAAGCCAAGCGTGCTGAGGCAACATCACAAATCAACTATACGCCCACCACCACACGCAATTTTGAAACCATTTTAAACAACACGCAATTAGATGCTTGGCTTGCAAAATTAAGCAAAGCTGAACTGATATGTTTTGACACCGAAACCACTTCACTCGAGCCAATGCTCGCCAAAATTGTTGGCATGTCGTTTTCTGTTGAGGCTGGTAGTGCTGCTTATTTACCACTGACGCACGATTATTTTGATGCGCCAGAACAGCTTAATTTTGCTGAAACCTTAGCTAAAATCAAACCGATACTTGAAAATGCAGCAATTAAAAAAGTAGGCCAAAATTTAAAATATGACCAACATGTTTTAGCAAATCACGGCATTTATTTGCACGGCATTGCGCACGACACCATGCTGCAATCTTACGTGTTTGAGTCGCACAAAACGCACGGTATGGATGCGCTGGCAGAGCGGCATTTGGGCGTAACAACCATCCATTTTGAAGACGTTGCAGGCAAAGGTGCCAAGCAAGTAAGCTTTAACCAAGTGACGGTAGAAGTGGCGGCAGAATACGCCGCCGAAGACGCAGATATTACCTTACAGTTGCACGAAGCGATGTACCCGCAAATTGCGGCGGATGCAAAACTCGACTTTATTTATAGCCAAATTGAAATGCCAAGCTCCGCCTGTTTATTCACGATTGAGCGCAATGGCGTGCTGATTGATGCTGAGATGTTAAGGTCTCAAAGTAACGAAATTGGCCTAAAGTTAATCGCGTTAGAAAATCAAGCTTACGAACTGGCAGGTCAGCCTTTTAACTTGGCCTCGCCCAAACAATTGCAAGAAATTTTATTTGATAAGCTCGGAATTAAACCCACCAAAAAAACGCCTTCAGGGGCGCCAAGTACCGATGAAGACGTGCTGCAAGAACTGGCTTTAGACCACCCGCTGCCTAAAGTTTTATTGGAGTATCGCGGCTTAGCGAAACTTAAGTCCACCTATACTGACAAATTGCCCAAAATGATTAATGCCGCTACAGGCCGCGTGCATACTAGTTACAACCAAGCGGTGGCGACTACGGGGCGCTTGGCGAGCAGCGACCCTAACTTGCAAAATATTCCTGTACGCTCAGCTGAAGGCCGTCGTATTCGCGAGGCATTTATCGCGCCAATGGACGCGCATATTGTGTCTGCCGATTATTCACAAATTGAGCTACGCATTATGGCGCATTTGTCGCAAGACCAAGGCATGTTGCGAGCGTTTGCCAATAATGAAGATATTCACCGCGCCACTGCCGCTGAAGTATTTGGCGTAGAAAAAGAGGCAGTAGATAGTGAACAGCGCCGCTATGCCAAAGTCATCAATTTTGGCCTAATCTACGGTATGAGCGCCTTCGGCCTAGCGCAAAACTTGAATATCGATCGCAAAGCCGCAGCCAACTATATCGAACGCTACTTTGCGCGCTACCCTGGTGTAAAAGCCTATATGCAAAACACGCGTGAAGAAGCCAAACAAAAAGGCTATGTAGAAACCTATTTTGGCAGACGTTTATGGGTGCCAGAAATTAACAGCGCGAATGTTCAAAGAAGAAATGGCGCAGAACGTGCCGCCATTAACGCCCCCATGCAAGGTACTGCGGCAGATTTAATCAAACTCGCCATGATTGCAGTAGATAAGTGGCTACGAGACGAAAAATTACAAAGCAAACTCATTATGCAAGTGCATGATGAGCTGGTGCTGGAAGTACCTGACAGTGAACTAGAACTAGTGAAACAAAGGCTGCCAGAACTCATGCAAAATGTGGCGAAACTGGATGTCCCATTGTTAGCTGAGGTAGGTGTTGGCAGTAATTGGGAAGGTGCGCATTAAAACTTGAAATAAATTAAACATCAATTCATAATCAAGATTAATAAAAATCAAGCAGAAATGTAAGAAATGGCTAATAGAAAAAAACAAAAAACCATACTTGAAATAGCTCTACAAGAGAATTGGGGATTTGCTTTTGTTATAGGAACTGTAGCATTAGTGGTAACCCTATTTGTTTTTCCGAGTGTTTCAAACCCAATATTAGGGTTGTTAGCTAAGGCTTTGAAGCCAATAGGCGTAGTGTTTTCGATTATTTTTTATCTCATAGCACTGCTTAAGTTTTTAGCGCAAGATAAAGCTAAACGTAACAGTGTGTTTGAAATAAGAAATGAGCCTAGTCTAACTGCTAAAAAGTTTGATGCAGTCATTTTGAAACCTCAAGATGTAAAACAGGCACAAGTTATTGAAAAGCCCGCATCTTGGTCACTTAAGCTAATACAAGATTTAGAGTGGAAAAGATTTGAAGAGCTTTCAGTCGCCTACTATTTAGAAAAAGGTATTAAGGCAGAAACCACTCCACTAGGCGCAGATGGCGGGATTGATATTAAGTTATACCAAGATGACTCTGGTAAAGCCACTACCATTATCCAATGCAAAGCATGGGGTTCTAATGTAGGGGTTATGCAAATTAGGGAGTTTTTAGGTGTAATGACGCACGAAAAAATCGCCAAAGGTTTTTATATGACTTGCAGCGAATACACTAACGAAGCCAAAGAAATTGCTGCTTCCAATAAAATCACTTTAATTAATGGTGATATGTTGTTAATGATGATTAAACGTTTAAATGCGGACTCACAACACAGACTACTAACGCTATCCACCAAGGGCGACTACAAAACACCCACATGCCCTAAATGCGGCATTAAAATGATTAAAAGAAATAGTAAAAAAGGGGACTTCTGGGGCTGCCTCAATTACTCTAAAGGTTGCAGACAAATGCTCAATTTAAGAAAAATAGATCGCGCGTCTAGTCAAATCTAGTTCAGGTTTAACTTTATCTTTATAAATATGCAAAACTTCGGCATCTACATCATCGGCGATGAAACTCTCTCTGGCGAGCGCCAAGCCGATTTTTTTGCTAAACTAGCAACATGAACAAACAACAAGCCATTCAATCACTTAGCAATAACAAAGCCGAACTTACCCAGCGTTTTGGTATCACCCGTTTGGCGCTATTTGGCTCTACCGCGCGCGATGCAGCAAAAGCAAACAGTGATGTGGATATTTTGGTCAGTTTTGACGGTATTGCAACCTCGCAGCGCTATTTTGGTGTGCAGTTTTATTTGGAAGATTTACTAGGTTGCCCAGTCGATTTGGTGACAGAAAAAGCATTACGCGAAGAACTCCGCCCCCACATTGAGCGCGAGGCGATTGATGTCTGATTCACCACAACGTGAATGGCGTTTTTATGTTGCAGATATGATTACGTTTGCAGAAAATGTGATGAGTTACACCGACAGTTTTGATTTAGACCGTTTTGTAAATAGCGGCATTACTTACGATGCAACCTTGCGTAACTTGGAGTTGATTGGTGAGGCAGCAACGCATATTCCGCAAGAAGTACGTGAGCAATACGAGAATATTCCTTGGCGCATGATGATAGCCACACGCAACAAGCTCATTCACGGTTATTTGGGCATTGATAACGATACGCTTTGGAGCATTATCCAAACAGACATACCCGAGCTACTAGCCAATTTGCAACAAATCAAGTAGTTATATTCTTAGAAATTCCGCATGCAAACCTTCGGTATCTATATCATCGGCGATGAAATCCTTTCTGGCAAACGGTCAGACGCGCATTTATGCAAAGTCATCGCCTTGCTTTCTACGCGTGGTTTACAGCTCAGTTGGGCGAATTATTTGGGGGATATTCCCGAACAAATCACCGTATCACTCAAAGCAAGTATGGCGCGTGACGATATTGTGTTTAGCTTTGGCGGTATAGGTGCTACGCCCGATGATTACACGCGACAAGCAGCAGCAGATGCGCTTGATGTACCGATTATTCGCCATGCAGGCGCAGTGGCAGAGATTGAGGCGCAGTTTGGCGAAGGCGCTTACCCCAAACGCGTGTTTATGGCCGATTTTCCGCAAGGTGCAGAGTTGATTCCTAACCCAGTGAATCGGGTTGCGGGGTTTTCTGCGGGCTTACCAAACCAACAGCACAGCCATTATTTTTTACCCGGCTTTCCCGCCATGGCATGGCCGATGATGGAATGGGTTTTGGACACACATTACAGCCACCTGTTTCACCAAACAGAGCATTTGGAGCAATCGATTATTGTGGTGGACGGCATTGAAAGCCAGCTGATTGATTTAATGAACGCAGTAATCACTGAGTTTGATGTAAAAGTGTTTAGTTTGCCCAAATTAAAGCCTAATCGTCATGTGGAACTAGGTGCAAAAGGCACGCCAGATAAGGTGTTGCAAGCAATGGAGGCTTTAAAGGCTGGTGTTGCTGATTTGGGATTTTCTTGGCGGGAATTTGAAATTTATTAATCAAAAACCACATTCCCGTCATTCCAACGAAAGTCGGAATCTAATGACTTTTAAAGACGCTGGATTCCCCGTATCGCAGTACGGGGCAGGCTCAAAGTCAAGCACGGAATGACAAGCTATTTTTTAAATTATCTTAAAAGTTATGGATTGTAGACCTAGCTGCGGCGCGTGTTGTATTGCGCCATCCATCAATAGCCCAATACCTGGCATGCCAAACGGCAAGCCAGCTGGGGTGCGCTGCATACAGCTAGATAATGAAAATCGCTGCATGATTTTTGGCAAGCCTGAGCGCCCTGCGTTTTGCGGCAGTTTGCAGCCAAGTATAGAAATGTGCGGCGATGATGCCATTGGACAAGGCCGCGAATACGCGATGACTTGGCTAACAAAATTAGAGCGGCTTACTTGCCCGAAGACAATAGTAAATCAGCCTTAGCCGTTATTTTGGCTGGCTCAAAAATTGGAGCTGAACAGG
>JAYVRE010000252.1:0-18923 GCA_043776535.1 Methylotenera sp.
TCGCATGTCAATTGAGTCAATTCTTCACGAAAATCGCGTTTTTAAGCCATCAGAGGCGTTTAAACAACAAGCTAACGTTTCTGGCATGGCCGCCTACAATGCGCTTTGCGCCGAGTTTGCTACCGATTACGAAAGCGCTTGGGCAAAATTAGCACGCGAACTTTTGGTGTGGAGTAAACCTTTTACCAAAACGCTTAATGACTCACAAGCCCCGTTCTATAAGTGGTTTGAAGATGGCGAGTTAAACGTTTCTGCCAACTGCCTCGATAAGCATCTGGGTACAATCCCCAACAAAGTTGCCATCATTTTTGAGGGCGATAATGGCGACACTAAAAACGTCACTTATAAAGAGCTTTACACACAAGTGTGCCAATTTGCCAATGGCTTAAAAAAGCTTAATCTTAACATTGGCGATCGCGTCATCATTTACCTGCCAATGGGCATTGAGGCGGTAGTGGCCATGCAAGCCTGCGCGCGGCTTGGGCTTATTCACTCGGTTGTTTTCGGCGGTTTTTCTGCTAAAAGCATTCATGAACGCATTTTAGATGCAGGTGCTGCTGCCATTATTACCTCTGACGGCCAATTTCGTGGTGGCAAAACGCTGCCATTGAAAAATGCGGTAGATGAGGCCATTGCAATGGGTGGTTGTGAATCAGTTCAAAAAGTAATCGTGCTAAAAAAAACAGGCCTAGAAGTCGCTTGGAACGCAAATAACATTTGGTGGAGCGATCTAATTGCAGGCGTTGCCGACATTTGCGAACCCGTCATGGTGAACGCAGAACATCCGTTGTTTTTACTTTACACTAGCGGTAGTACAGGCAAACCAAAGGGCGTACAACATAGCTCTGCGGGCTATTTACTGCATGCGCTCAATACCATGCGCTGGACCTTTGACATCAAAGATAATGACGTATTTTGGTGCACTGCCGATGTGGGCTGGATTACAGGTCACACTTATGTCGCTTATGGTCCGCTGGCGATGGGCGCAACGCAGTTAATTTTTGAGGGCGTTCCCACTTACCCCGATGCTGGTCGATTTTGGCAGATGATAGCAAAGCACAAAGTCAGTATTTTTTACACCGCGCCAACGGCTATTCGTTCGCTGATTAAAGCCGCAGAAACCACGCCAAACACGCACCCTAAAAATTACGATTTAAGCAGCTTGCGTATTTTGGGCAGCGTGGGCGAGCCAATTAACCCGCAAGCTTGGATGTGGTATTTTGAAAACATTGGCAGCAGCAAATGTCCAATTGTAGATACTTTCTGGCAAACCGAAACAGGTGGCCATGTCATCACACCGCTACCAGGCGCTACAGCGCTTGTTCCTGGCTCATGCACATTACCCTTCCCAGGTATTGATATAGCAGTGGTAGATGAAACTGGCAAAGACGTACCTTGGGGCACTGGTGGGTTATTGGTGATTAAAAAACCATGGCCAAGTATGATTCGCACCATCTACAACGATGCCGATCGCTACGTTTCTAGCTATTATCCAGCCGATTTGGGCGGCACAACCTATTTGGCTGGCGACGGCGCTGTGCGCGATGCCGTCACTGGCAACTTCACCATTATGGGCAGGATTGATGACGTACTCAACGTGTCTGGGCATAGATTAGGTACCATGGAAATTGAATCTGCATTGGTATCTAACCCATTAGTCGCCGAAGCCGCCGTAGTAGGCAAACCGCACGACATTAAAGGTGAATCAGTCGTCGCTTATGTGGTGCTTAAAGGCGCGCGCCCAACTGGGGATGAAGCGAAAAAAATAGTCGAAAATTTACGCAATTGGGTAGGCAAAGAAATCGGGCCGATTGCTAAACCAGACGAGATACGTTTTGGTGATAATTTACCAAAAACGCGTAGTGGCAAGATTATGCGTAGACTGTTACGTAGCTTAGCAAAAGGCGAAGAGATCACCTCGGATATTTCTACACTGGATAACCCAGCAATTTTGGAGCAGTTAAAGGAAGTGGTTAAGTAAAATGAAAGGCTTAATGGTGCTGGCTGCGCCCAAATTAACAGCTTACTTTTTGATGCCCTAAGCATTAATATTTACTTCCAAAGGCAATATGATGAATTGGAAAGATGTGATTGATTTTGCTGATAATGGCAACCCATTATCAGACAAAAAAATTGAAAAAACTGAGGCTGAATGGAAAGCACTGTTAAGTCCAGAGGTTTTTCATATTACACGATTAAAAGGTACCGAAAGACCACATAGCTCTGAATTATGCAATTTATTCAGTTCAGGAATTTACAGCTGTGCCTGCTGCCAAACTGAGCTGTTTGATTCTTTAGAAAAATTCGATAGCGGCACAGGCTGGCCTTCGTTCACCGAACCCATCAATCCTAATGCTGTCGCTTACTATGCCGATAATAGCCATGGAATGCGTCGCGTAGAAACTCTATGCAACACCTGTGGCGCACATTTGGGCCATGTGTTTCCTGATGGACCATCACCAAGCGGCTTACGTTTCTGCATTAATGCTTTGGCACTAATAAAAACCAGCTAATAGTTCCCATAATTCATATGCGGTTTTTAAAAAACTACATAAGCTCCACAATCTAACAAATAAACCCCCATACTTTTTATAAAATCCCATTAATATTTTCTTAGTTTTGTCTATTACTTTTTCTTCCTCAATAAAATGAGCAGCGACTAAGATATAACTAAAACTTGCATTCCATGCGGTGTGTCTTTTCTGCGTTTAGAGTCATTTGCATATTTCGGGTAAAATAGCGTTTTTCTGAACTCAAGCGCTCAACATGTCACTGCAAGAAGAAATCAAACGCCGTCGTACCTTCGCCATTATCTCGCACCCCGATGCGGGTAAAACCACGCTTACCGAGAAGCTATTGTGGTTTGGTGGTGCGATTCAAGTGGCAGGCGAGGTGCGTGGGCGTAAGGCTTCACGCCATGCGACATCGGACTGGATGGAGCTTGAGAAGCAGCGCGGCATCTCGGTCACGTCAAGCGTCATGCAATTTCCTTATCGCGAACACATGGTGAATTTACTAGATACCCCTGGCCATGATGACTTTTCTGAAGATACTTATCGCACATTAACCGCGGTGGATTCGGCGGTAATGGTGATTGATGCAGTGAATGGCGTAGAAGCGCAAACTATCAAATTGCTGAATGTTTGTAGAATGCGCGATACGCCGATTATCACCTTTATTAACAAGCTAGACCGTGAAAGCCGCGAGCCTATTGAATTGCTGGACGAGATAGAAACCACGCTGGGCATGGAATGCGCGCCGATGACATGGCCAATTGGCATGGGTAAATCGTTTCGTGGCGTTTATAATCTTTACACTGACACAATTTCTTTTTTCGATCCACGCGCAGAAAAAGGTACATCAGAGGTGATTAAAGGCTTAGGTAATCCGCGCCTTGATGAGCTGCTAAGCCATGTGGCCGCACAATTGCGCGTGGATATTGAGCTGGTGCGCGGTGCATCGCATACCTTTGACGCGGCAAGATTTTTAAGTGGTAAGCAAACACCTGTTTATTTTGGCTCGGCGATTAACAACTTTGGCGTGCAAAGCTTGCTGGATGCGGTTGTGGACTTATCCCCTGCTCCACTGGCGCGCAACACAGCGACGAGATTAGTCGCGCCAGATGAGGCGAAATTCTCAGGCTTTGTGTTCAAAATTCAAGCCAATATGGATCCGAAACACCGCGACCGCATTGCGTTTTTACGCGTGTGTTCTGGCCGTTTTGAGCGTGGCATGAAAATCAAACAAATCAGTACGAACAAGCTGATGGCGGTCAATAACGCCATTACCTTTATGGCGCAAGATCGCACCACTATGGACGAAGCCTACTCTGGCGACATTATTGGCATCCCCAATCACGGCACCATTAAAGTGGGCGATACGTTTAGCGAGGGTGAAGCGCTGAAATTTACAGGCATTCCATCCTTCGCGCCCGAGTTTTTCCGCCGCGCCCGCATCAAAAACCCGATGAAAATGAAGCAACTTCAGATTGGCTTAAAACAATTGGCCGAAGAAGGCGCGGCGCAGCTTTTCCGCCCATTACTAAGCAACGATTTAATTTTAGGCGCAGTCGGCATGTTGCAATTCGAGGTCGTCTCGCACCGCTTAGAGCACGAATACAGCGTAGAAATGGTGTTTGAGCCTTATGATTGCTACACCGCGCGCTGGCTGCGTGGCAAAGACGCCGACCTGAAAGCCATCGCCGACAAATATGGCTTTAACGTGGGTTTAGATGGCAATGACGAATACGTGTACCTTGCGCCCAACCGCGTCAACCTGCAAATGGCGCAAGAACGTTACCCTGAGATTGAGTTTTTATCAACGAGAGAAATTAGCTAGCGTGAGATTTTTAACACCGTAATTTAGCAGTCAGTATTTATCGATAAAAGTGATGACTGATTTTAGCAGTTCGCCGTTACCGCGCAATGGTTTGGCAAGCTTTGCTACCATGTCCACATGGCCATAGCTTGCAAATTCATGCACTTCTACCAAGCCGTTTTTTTCTTTAATTTTTTTGGCTAAATTGTAAGTATTGCGTGGCCACACCGTGCCATCTTTCATACCTACCGCCAGAAATATTGGCGGATTTTTACCATCGACAAAGTTAATCGGCTGTGATTTCCATTGCTCTGCTTCTGGCCCAAATATTGTCTTTAATCGATCTGATTTTAAGGGTAAAAAATCGTAGGGCCCTGCTAGGCCTATCACGCCTGCAAAATCATTCGGCTTAAGGGATGCTTCTGCTAAATATTCTGGGTTAATCGCCATCATTACAGCCATGTGTGCACCTGCAGAATGCCCAGCTAAAAAAACTTTATTAGCATCACCATTGTATTTTTTGATGTTTGTTTTTACCCATTTTGCTGCACTCACTGGGTCTGCCATAAAACCTGGGAACAATAGTTCGGGGTAAACGCGATAATCAGGAATGACCACAATATAACCATGGCCTACTAAGGCTTCGGCTGCAAATTTATAATCTGCGCGTTCACCAGAATCCCAATTGCCTCCGTAATAAAAAATGATGACTTTTTTAAGTGGGGCATATTTATCAGCCGCTTTGGGTAAATAAATATCTAATTTTTGTCTAGCATTAGTCCCATATTCAACGGCTGAAACCAATTCATAGCCATTTTCAGGCACCAGCGAATTTAACACTTTAATAGGCGAACAAGCACTGCTCAAACAAGCCAATAACGCTATGGTATATCGACTAAAATTATTTTTGATTAATTGCATAATGACCAATATACGTAACAAATGGCTATTTAGTTTCAAAAAAATTTTAAGCCTCAAACGCTTCGCACAACTGGCTTAATAATTGTCCAAATAGCGGCAACACTTCATCTTTATCATGCGGGCTATCGTCATCGGTACCAGCAACTAAAAAGCTTACGGTGAGTTTATCTAAATTTTCTCTAAACTCGCTCCAATGTTCGGCTTCAGCTTCACCAATGAGTTTAAATTTATTGAATCCACTTTCGATAATTTCCATTAATTCCGCTTCTGGCAAGCCCGCAAACAGCGTTTTGGCAATAATAATTTGTGCTGCGGTTAAATCTGGCTTGATGTTTTCGGTGGCTAAAGGCGCAGTAAAAAAAGCAAATGTTAGTAAGGCATAAGCTTGATACACGCTGAGCATATCAAAGTTATTGCTGCGCTCAAACGCAGGCTGCCTATCGGCGACTTGAATCGCCTTAAAAGTCACAAAGCTAGCTAAATAATGCGCAGAATCCAGCGCCTTATATTCGCCTAAATTAATATTTGGCTTTGCTCCATCACCATCGTCAAAGGTTTCGGCTAGGCATAAGGCGTGTAGCAAGGTGAGGCGTTTTGAATAATCCATCATCAAATCTCTTCTTTCGTGCAGGTTAAGTTTTCCTTCGACAAGCTCAGGATGAGCGGATATATCACATACCCGTTCGTGGTGAGCTTGTCGAACCACAAGTTCATTTAATTAATTTCGGGTAGCGCTTCCAGTTGTTCGTGCAGCTCTAGCCAGCGCATTTCGGCTTCGTCTATCAAGTTGGAGAGTTCGGCTTGGCGTTTTAGCAAGTGTTGTAATTCTACTTTATTATCAGCATCATACAGGCTAGTTTCGCTGGCGCGCGCGTCTAAAGCTGTTTTTTCTTGTTGCCACTTTTCTAAATGTTTCTCGCATTGTTCTGTTTCTTTTAACAGCGGCCTACGCAGTAAAATACGCGCTTGGCGATCTTGTTTTTGCTGAGCATAAGAGTTGTTAGCAACAGGCTCGGAAGTCAATAACGGCGCGGGGGTAGCGTTTCCTGCTTTTTGAGTCGCTAACCAAGTTTTATAATCATCCAAATCGCCATCAAACGCCTCTGCCGCGCCGTGTGCGACCAATATAAAGTTGTCGCAAGTGGCGCGCAGCAAGGCTCTATCGTGCGAAACTAATATCACGCCGCCTTGATAATATTGCAGCGCCAAAGTTAAAGCATGACGCATTTCAAGGTCTAAATGGTTGGTCGGTTCGTCCAATAACAGCAAATTCGGGCGCGTCCAAATTAACAGCGCCAAAGCCAAACGCGATTTTTCGCCGCCAGAAAATTTCTCTATGTGGCTCCGTGCCATGTCACCTTTAAAATCAAAGCCACCAAGGTAATTCATGTGTTCTTGCTCGCGCGTAGTGGGGTCTAGCCGCAGCATGTGTTGCAGCGGCGATTCGCTCGGCCTTAGCTGCTCTAGCTGATGTTGCGCGAAGTAGCCAATGCGTAAATCTTTACCTTCAACACGCTTGCCGGACTTTCCATCTATCACTAGGGGCTTTAATTCAGCCGCGAGCAGTTTAATCAACGTCGATTTACCTGCGCCATTTTTACCTAGCAAGCCGATGCGCTCGCCTGGGCGGATGGTGAGTAATACTTTGTTTAATATGGATTTATTCGCATAGCCAGCATTCACGTCATCTAGCACCAACAAAGGATCTGGCGCACTGATAGGCGCGCGAAATTCAAAGTTAAACTGCGAATCTACATGCGCGGCAGAAATCATTTCCATGCGCTCTAATGCCTTAATGCGACTTTGCGCTTGGCGCGCTTTGGTGGCTTGCACGCGGAAGCGATCAATATAACTGTGCAAATGTGCCACTTTACGTTGCTGTTTTTCATACATGGCTTGTTGCAAAGCTAGTTTTTCTGCGCGTTGACGCTCAAAATCACTATAACCACCGCGATATAGCGTAATACGCTGTTGCTCAATGTGCAACACGTTATCGATGACCGCATCCAAAAAATCTCTATCGTGCGAAATAAGCACTAAAGTACCGCGATAATCGCGCAGCCAGCTTTCTAGCCAAATCACCGCATCTAAGTCTAAGTGATTCGTTGGCTCATCCAGCAACAATAAATCGCTGCGACACATTAATGCGCGCGCCAAGTTCAACCGCACGCGCCAACCGCCGGAGAAATCGCTCACAGGCCGCGCTAAATCTGCTTGTGTAAAGCCTAAACCATCTAACAATGCCGAAGCGCGTGCTTTGGCGCTATAACCTTCAATATCGCTTAAGCGATGATGCAGCTCGGCAATTTTCTCGCCTTCGTGATTGGTTTCAGCGGCAATCAGCGCGACTTCCACTTCGCGCAACTCGGCATCGCCATCCAGCGTAAACTCAAGCGCGGCTAACTCAAGCTCGGTCATTTCTTGCGCCACATGCGCAATTATCCAATTGGGCGGCATGTCTAAATCGCCCACTTCTGGGTGCAACTCGCCTCGCAGCAAGGCAAACAGGCTAGATTTACCCGCGCCATTCGCGCCAATCAAGCCGACTTTATGCCCAGGATGCAGCTGAAACGAAGCCGCTTCTAGCAATATTTTCGCGCCACGCGTGAGCGTTAAATTTCTAAATTGAATCAATGCAAAGCCCTAATGTCAGCCAAATTTGTCAAAAAGCGTTATTCTAAAGCAATCTAGCCCTTTTACTCACCTAATGTTTACGTTTTATTAACAAGTTATTCGCCTAAATTAAAGTAAAATAAACGCTAATTTCAATGCTGACTTGTTATCAAAAAACACCTAAAACTACCCAACCATGATTCATCTAAAAAAACTAACGCGTTGGGTGCTGTACGCAGTGACATTGCTGTTGATTATATTCGTGCTGGCAGTGCTTGCGGTGCGCTTTATTGTGTTTCCGAATATTGATGAATACAAAGACGATATTGCCGCTTATGCCAGCAAAAACGTTGGACAAAAAATCACAATAGGCAACATCTTAACTAGCTGGGACGGCATATCGCCACATATTGGACTTAAAAATATCGAACTATTTGATGCTGAAAACCGTATCGCGCTACACTTAAATAATGTTGATGCGAACATTTCATGGCTAAGCCTGCCCTTGCTGCAGCCGCGCTTAGCAAAGCTTGTGGTGCATCAGCCGGAACTTACCATACGCCGCAAAACCAATGGCGACATTTATTTAGCTGGCATCAATTTAGCAGGTGCTGCTAAGCCTGATTTTCCCAACTGGCTGCTTAGCCAGGCAGAAGTTACGATTAAAAATGCGCAAGTGACTTGGTTGGACGATTTACGCCAAGCGCCTCCACTATCGCTTAAACACTTAAACCTCACACTCTCAAACCCAACTTGGAAAAGCCTGTTTGGTCAGCACCAATTTGAGCTGACCGCATTACCTTCAATCGGCACCAGTCAATTGATAGAAGCCAATGGTCGCTTTGTGGGGCGCGATGTGAGCAAAATTAAAGCATGGCACGGTGAGCTTTTTTTACAGCTTAAGCAAGCTGATTTAGCGGTTTGGCAGCCTTGGTTGGACTATAAAATGTTAAACCACCCAGTTGACTTACAAACAGGCACGGGCGACGCTCAGGTTTGGCTAGATTTTGCTGATGCCACCATTGAAAAAGTGAAAATTCGTGCCGTATTAAGCAATGTATCTATTATTGTGAACAAACAGACCACCCCTTTTGTTGCCAAGCAATTGTCTGGCGATATAGGTTGGAGCGACTTCAAAAATACACAAACCATTAGCGCGCAGAATATCAAGCTTAGTAGCAATACTGGCCTAAATATTAACAAAGGCAGCGGATATTATTCGGCCAGTACAAAAAATGCCAAGCCTTGGGTAAAAGCCGACCTTAAACTTGACCAATTTAATTTGGCTACTATTAAACAATTTTCGCCCTACTTTGCCCTGCCAGAAAACCTAACTAGCCAGTTAAACGGGCTTGCTCCAGTGGGGGAGCTGCAAGCCCTGACGTTGGGCTATGAGGGCGAAGCAAGTAAGCCTAACACCTATAAAATCAACACTTCTTTTAAAAAACTAGGATTAACTGCTTATCAAAAAACCCCTGGCTTTAGCAATCTTTCAGGCAGCATTGTAGCCGATGAGGATGGTGGCGAAGTCATTTTAAATTCGCAAAATGCCTTACTTGATTTTAAAGATAATTTACGCTGGCCGATTCCTGCCGATAAATTAAGCGGCCAAATAAATTGGAAAATGAATGGCGGCAAAGCCAAAATAAGGGCTAAAGAGCTATTTATCAGTAACCCCCACCTTACTGGCACGGTAAACGCCAGCTACGACATGAATCATATTAAGGGGGGTTATTTAGATTTGGTTGGAAAGTTTGGTAAAGGTAACGCCAAATATGCGCTGTTTTACTACCCGATTATGTTGGGAGAAGATACCTTACATTGGCTAGACACCTCTATTCTAGATGGCCGCATAGAGGATGTTAACCTCATGGTAAAAGGCAATCTTGCTGATTTCCCTTATGTGAATAACAAAAATCAACTGGATAAAAAACTGGGTGTTTTTAAAGTAACGGCCAAACTAAGTGATGCCCTACTCGAATATGGGACAGGCTGGCCTGTGGTTGAAGGCTTGGGGCTTGATATACTGTTTGAAGGCAAACGCATGGAGCTTAATGCCTATAAGGGTCATATTTTTGGCAATAAAATCATTAAAAGTAAAACCGAAATTGCTCAGCTAGACGCAGATTCTCCACTATTGCACATTATCAGCGAAGTGGAAGGCTCAGTGACTGATGGCATCAAATTTGTGAATGAGAGCCCCGTAAAACTGGTCACACAGGGGTTTGCCGATAACTTAAAAACAGCAGGCCAAGGTAAATTAAACTTAGAACTAAAAATTCCCATGCAAAATTTAGATGCCGCGAAATATAAGGGTGTTTACAAAATTAGCAATGGCACCATTTTTGCCAATACCGATGAAGGTTTGCCAGAACTTAGCAAGCTAAATGGTGTGTTGAACTTTACCGAAAATAGTTTAACAACGCAAAACGTCAGCACTGAAATTTTAGGTGGTCCAGCTCAATTTAACTTACGTACTGGCGCCGATAAAGTGCTTTACGTGACGGCTAATGGTCGCATCTCTGATGTTGGAGTTAAAAAACTAGCCTCTAACGCGTTTATAGACACCATGCAGGGCAGCGCGGATTGGGCAGGCGAAATTACTATTAATAAACCAATGGTTGAGGTTAATTTACGCTCAAATTTAGTTGGCATGGCGATTGGACTACCACCGCCGTTTAACAAGCCAGCTAACCAGGCTATGGCTTTCAGCTTTGAGAAAAAGCAAACCAACCCCAGCAATGACAACATAGATATTAAGTATGGAAGTCTTGCTTCTGCAAAAATACTACGTACTTTACAAACTGGGACTGGGCAAGCTGGGACTGAGCAAGATGGAAAATTGGTTTTTGAGCGTGGTGATATTGGCATTAATATGGCCGCTGTAGCGCCCAGTCAGCCTGGGTTATCGCTGCATGGCAAGATGGATTACCTAGATGCAGACGATTGGTTGGCGCTATTTAGCAAGCCTATTAGCAAAGCTGACGCCTCACCGATAACGATTAATAAAGCGGATATTACAATACAAAAGCTTGATGTTTTTGGACGCAGATTGAATGCACTCAAAGTCATTGCAGAACCCAATGCGACCGGCTTACAAATGGCAATTGAAAGCCAAGAAATAACAGGCAGTACCGAATGGCAAAGCGCTGGTGCTGGCAAGATTATCGCACGACTTAAAAATTTAACTGTGCCAAACAGTAGCGAAGCCAAAGTCGCCGCCAAAAAAGATTTCAGAAAGCTAAACAAGGGCTACCCAGCACTAGATGTGGTGGCGGAAAATTTTCAGTTAGGCAATAAAAATTTAGGCAATTTAGAGCTAAATGCCTTTGAAACTGGCGATGATTGGACGATACAAAAACTCAAAATTACCAACCCAGATAGTACCTTAATGGCAGATGGCACTTGGCACAATTGGACGCGCAACCCTAATACCAAACTCAATTTTACGCTTAATGTAGATAATATCGGCAAAACACTCCAACGTTTTGGTCAGCCAGACACGGTCAAAGGCGGCGAAGCGGCCATTGTGGGACAGCTAGAATGGTCTGGTAGCCCGCACGAATTTGAAACAGATGGTTTAAATGGTTATTTCAAACTAGAAGCTACAAAAGGTCAAATTTTAAAAGTGAAGCCTGGGGTTGGGCGCTTGTTCGGCTTACTCACGCTGCAAAGCCTGCCACGCCGCTTAAGCCTTGATTTTAAAGATTTATTTAGTGACGGTTTTGCCTTTGATAAAATTAGTGCCAATGCCAAAATTGATAATGGCATTATGCGTAGTGATGATTTTTTTATGACTGGCCCCGCCGCAGAAACTAGCATTAAAGGTGAAACCAATTTAAAAACCGAAACACAACGCTTGAAGGTAAAAGTCACGCCGCATATTAGCGATAGCTTATCGCTTGCTGCATTAGCTGGCGGCCCAATTGCTGGTGCTGCCGCTTTTGTTGCACAAAAGATACTAAAAGACCCTTTCAACAAAATTATCTCTAGTGAATACATCATTGCTGGTACATGGGATAAGCCAGTAGAGATAGAATCAGAGAAAGACGCCGCGCAAAAACTAAATAGTAAATCGCCGCTTAGCCCTTAATTAATAGTCCTTAATTAATAGTCCTTAATTTATAGCCCTTAATTTATAGAACCGCTTTTATGCCAATTACCTCACGAAATAAAGCATCAAAATCTTATAGCAGAGCTTCAGATAGCGCAGCTTCTGATAGCAAAGCCATCAATAAAACCATTGCATCTGGTGTGACAAAGGTTGCTGGCATCCAAATGGCCTCTAGCCCGCAAGTATCATCTAACCTCATTGAAGCCGGGCGCTTGATTGCGCTTGCCGTGGAACAAGGCGCAAAAATTGTGGTGCTGCCAGAATATTTTTGCATTATGGGCACGAAAGATATAGATAAAGTGGCGGTGCGCGAAAAAGCGGGGGATGGTCTCATTCAACGCTTTTTATCTAAAATGGCACGCGAGTACGAAATTTGGCTAATTGGCGGTACGGTGCCACTGGCCTGCAATTACCCGAATAAAGTACGCAATAGTTGCTTGGTGTATAACGATAAAGGTGAGCAAGTCGCGCGTTACGATAAAATTCACCTGTTTGGGCTAGATTTAGGTGTTGAGCATTATCATGAAGAAAAAACTATTGAGTCTGGCGATACTGTCGTAGTAGTGGATACGCCTTATGGCAAAATTGGCCTGTCGATTTGTTACGACTTACGTTTCCCCGAGCTTTATCGCGCCATGGGCGAGGTGGATATCATCGTAATTCCATCCGCCTTTACCGAAACCACGGGCAAAGCACATTGGGAAAGTTTAATCCGCGCACGGGCGATAGAAAACCTATGTTATGTCATTGCCCCCGCGCAAGGTGGCTACCATTTAAGCGGCCGCGAAACGCATGGCAACAGCATGATTGTTGATCCTTGGGGGGTAGTGCTAGATAGGCTTCCACGCGGCTCTGGTGTGGTGATAGCCAATGTAAATCGCGAGTATCAAGCGGGCTTACGCAACAGCTTGCCCGCGTTGAAACATAAAACCATTAAAGCCATCTAAATATTCCTTCCCCTCTCTTGTAGGGGGATAAATCACCAAAAATTAAAGAATATACTTAAACTGTTTTTAAACCGTACTGGTATAGTAAGCATATGAAAATTGAGCAAGCAAATTTAACCAAAGCCACCCACTTCGACACTGCACACGACGTGCTGCTAAAGCCTACGGGGCTGGATGCCAGCGCGCTGCAAGGCGTGCTGGGTAGCATTATGTCGCACCAAGTGGATTACGCTGATTTGTATTTTCAATATTCGCGCTCAGAGTCTTGGGGCTTAGAAGAAGGCCAAGTTAAATCGGGTAATTTCAGTATTGATCAAGGCGTAGGCGTACGCGCGGTAAGCGGCGAGAAAACCGCGTTTGCGTATTCGGATGACATTAACTTGCCCGCTCTGCAAGCTGCTGCCAATGCCACTAAATCGATTGCTGTGCTTGGTTTAGAACAAACTGGCAAAAGCATTATTACCAAACCAAACAATCAGCTTTATTTGCCGCAAGACCCAATTGCATCACTTTCTGCCGATGCAAAAGTAAAATTGCTCGAGCGTTTGGAACAATTCGCACGCAAGCTCGACCCACGCGTGACGCAAGTGATGGCGAGCATTGCAGGTGAATACGAAGTGGTTATGGTAGCGCGCAGTGACGGCGTCATGGCGGCCGATGTGCGCCCATTGGTGCGTATTTCTGTGCAAGTGATAGCGGAGCAAGAAGGCAGGCGCGAGCAAGGCTCTAGCGGCGGCGGCGGACGCTTTGATTACAGTTATTTTACTGATGAGATTTTACATAGCTATGCAGAAAAAGCTGTGCATCAAGCCATAGTCAACTTAGACGCGCGCCCTGCCCCTGCAGGTAGCATGACGGTTGTATTAGGTGCGGGCTGGCCTGGCATCTTATTGCACGAAGCAATTGGCCACGGCTTAGAAGGCGATTTTAATCGCAAAGGCAGTTCGGCATTCGCCAATAGAATGGGCAAGCGCGTGGCGGCTAAAGGCATCACCATTGTTGACGACGGAACGATTGCTGACAGACGCGGCTCGCTGAGTATGGATGACGAAGGCAATCAAACCAACAAAACCGTGTTGATTGAAGATGGTATTTTGCGTGGTTATATTCAAGATACGCTTAACGCAAGGCTAATGAATATGCCTGTGACAGGCAATGCCCGCCGCGAAAGCTACGCGCATATACCCATGCCGCGCATGACCAATACCTATATGCACAACGGTTCTAGCGACCCTGAAGAGATTATTAAATCTGTTAAAAAAGGTTTATATGCCGCTAACTTTGGTGGCGGGCAAGTCGATATTACCAGCGGCAAATTTGTGTTTAGCGCGGCTGAAGCTTATATGATTGAAGACGGCAAAATCACCTACCCCGTAAAAGGCGCAACCCTCATCGGCAACGGCCCAGATGTGTTAACCCGTGTGAGCATGATAGGCAACGACATGGCTCTTGATAGCGGCGTTGGCACTTGCGGCAAAGAAGGCCAAAGCGTGCCGGTAGGTGTTGGGCAACCAACGCTAAAAATTGACGGCTTAACGGTGGGTGGGACCGTTTCATAGTTGAAGTCTTGCTTATCAAGGCTCGGGCTTATATTCAGAAATTTTTTCTGCATAGCATCCCATTTCAATAAGCCATTCAGCGAGTTCTGAAAATCTGATTTCCATTGCGCCAATCTTCAATAGATCAATCTTCTTAAGTGTTTGGCCAGGCTCACCTTCAACGGGAGTTTCGAAGCCATCAGGATAAAGAGTGAATGAGGTTCCTTCAGGCACCATTTCATTATTTCTTAACCATGTAAAACACCGTATTGCTCTATGCATATTTGTAATACAAGCCTCAAAATGAGCAACAGATTTATGCATTGCACTGATTTTTATCGAGCTGCTTTCCTCCCAAAACTCCTTGAGCGGCGCTTCGGCCAGTCGATACTCTATTAATGCAGCCTCAACTAATCGAACATATGTCGTAGCCAGCGCATTTACACGAGGATTAGATGAAATTGATCCAATAAACACAAACTTAGTCCAGTACCCTAGAAAACCATTTGGGAATTTTTTTATTTCAGGAATTTCGATTTCAATATACATGACTCAAGTTTACTCTTATACAAATTAACTTATAGATATCCTTAAAACATAGTTCAAAAAGTTAGCCCAATCAAATCTCATGGCCACAAACAAAAAAGGCGCATATCGCGCCCTTTTTCACATCAATTCAGTTAATTACTTCAGCACACGGTTGCGATATTCACCTGTTCGCGTATCAATCTCAATCTTATCACCTTGGGCGCAAAATAATGGCACGGGGAACTCGAAGCCTGAAGCTAGTTTGGCTGGTTTCATCACCTTGCCTGATGTATCGCCTTTGACGGCTGGCTCGGTGTATGCAATTTCGCGCACCACGGTGGTTGGTAGTTCTACAGAAATAGGCTTGCCGTCGTAAAAGCGCACATCGCAGGTCATGCCATCTTCTAAATACGGTAAAACATCGCCCATAAATTCAGTATCGACATCATATTGGTTGTAATCGGCATCCATAAACACGTAGCTTGGGTCTGCAAAATACGAGTAAGTTACTTCTTTTTTCTCTAGCACAATCACTTCAAACTTGTCGCCTGCGCCGTAAATCGTCTCAGATGGCGTTTCTGTTAACAAGTTTTTAAATTTCATTTTTACAACAGCCGTGCTGCGGCCAGATTTATTGTATTCGGCTTTTACCACTACCATAGGGTCGGTGCCAATCATAATGACGTTGCCGGCGCGGAGTTCTTGTGCTGTTTTCATAAAATCACCTAAAAATTTTGCATAAAAAAGTTAAGCGCGGATTATACATTAACTAGATTTTATTGCAAAAAATCACAAGCTTAGCAGCTAAATCTTGCTGCTTTGCCAGTTGCTGACTTTGTTGCAATGTATAGCCACTGATAGCTGCCAAACGTTCTAAATAAGTATTCCAAACTTGTTTTGGCAGTTGCCCTACAGACCAGCATCTATGCGCCTCGCAGACCGTCTCTTTTATATTTAAATTTGCATAAAAAAGGTCTAAAAACGCGTTTAGTTTCTTAATATGAGCATTTTCATCTTGAAAATAAGGCTGCCAAATAAATGACTTGCCTGCCCAAATCGCGCGCACCCAACTATCCTCACCACGTACAAAATTCAAATCACAATCGGCAAGCAACTGGTCGTAATTCGCTTGCGAGAGAAAAGGCAGAATATGCACGTCAAGATTTTCGCGGGTTAAATGGTCGCCGACTTCAATGGTTGCTACTTCAAAATAATCTGCAATTTGCGGCAAGATGCTGCTGGCTGGTACGTAGCAATTAATGCTTTGAGTTGATTCGGCAAACGCGTCTAGTAAGGCGTGAATTGGCGCGTGGGGATAGCAAAATAGCGAGGCTTTTAAAGCCTCTCTCCCGCTGGCGGGAGAGAGGTTGGAGAGAGGGGCATCCTTAATTTCGTTAACAGAAGTTTTCTGTAAATTCCCTCTCCCACGCTGTCGCGCACCCTCTCCCGCTAGCGGGCGAGGGTTAGTATGGCCGCCAAGTTGTGAGCTTATATCACATTCCCTAAGCAAGCCACCCGTGGCTTCTGTAAAGCCTGGAAAGTAGAAATGGCGTATTAAGCCCTGATTTGAATTTAAGAAATTTTGCGGCGAAGGTTTCGCATGAAAATCCTCCACCCAAGTTTCAGCTGAAAGATATTCTAAATTGACCCATTTGCTTTGCTGGCGTAGCATCGCGGCCAAATACGCAGGCGGCAGCTCGCAGGCAAACGCTTCAATCACCACGTCAGCCGCTTGACAAAAATCAACCTCTGCACCCAATTTTAAAATCGTGATTTCTTCGCAAAATTGGTTGTTTTTACCAATATTTAAACTGGGGATAATCTTCTGCGCCGCTTCTAAATCGTCTATCCACAGCCTAATGTCTAAGCCATGCTCAACCCGCAATTGCCGACACAGCCGCCAGCACACGCCAATGTCGCCAAAGTTATCGACAACTTTGCAAAAAATATCCCAACGTTTTAACATTACAACAAGTTAATACCAAAGTTTTTTAACACCATTGCATAGACATAAAAAACCACCAAAGTAAACGCGATGCATGCCAATAAAGTAGGCCAAAAGCCCCACTTTGGTAGCAAATATGGGAACAGCAAAAACATGGGCAGCGTGGGGATGACGTACCAAAAGGTGTAATAGGCGTGATTGGCGATTTTGCTTATGGGTTGTTTTTCGACATATAGCCATATCAACGCAAGCACTGTCACTAGCGGCAGCGAGGCGATTAAGCCACCGAGCTTGTCACTGGCTTTGGCAAATTCTGACACAATCACCACCACGGCGGCAGTCACGATATATTTGATAATTACAAATTTTGTTATCATTTTTTGATACTCCACACTTTTAAGTGTTGTGTTTTAATGCTTCATGCCACCCATTTGTGGCTTTCTAACATTTAATTCTATAGCGGGTTTTGCTGCAACTGGGCTTATATCTTTTGCCGCCTCTGGCATAGCTGCATTATCCAATAACTCATACGCCACGCTACCTTTTGGGTGTTGGTAATGACCAGGGTCAGCGTTGCTATTTTTTGCAACATTATCGCGCACTTTAAGCACCGTAAACATGCCACCCATATCAATATTACCAAACTGGCCTTTGCCAGTCATCATCGGCAAGGTATTTTCAGGTAAGGGCATCGCCATCATGTCCGCCATTTCACTCATATCAGCCATGCCACGCTCGCCCATGCTCATGTATTCTGGCACTAGCTTTGAGAACTGTTTTGAAATATTTTGTTGGCTAACACCAATTAAAGTAGGCACCGTATGCCCCATCGCGTTCATGGTGTGGTGCGATTTATGGCAGTGAAACGACCAATCGCCTAGCTCGTTTGCCACAAACTCAATCGCACGCATTTGGCCAACGCCAATATCAGTGGTCACTTCTGGCCAGCGCGCAGTTTTTGGCACCCAACCGCCGTCTGTGCCAGTTACTTCAAACTCATGCCCATGCAAATGAATCGGGTGATTGGTCATGGTGAGATTGCCCACGCGAATACGCACTTTATCGTTCTTTTTAGCGACTATGGGCGATATTCCAGGAAACACACGACTATTAAATGTCCACAAATTAAAATCGAGCATGGTGTTTACTTTAGGCGTGTAGCTACCTGGGTCAATGTCGTAAGCATTAAGCAAAAATACAAAATCGCGATCAACCTTGTGCAAGTTTGGATTTTTAGGGTGCGTCACCCAGCTGCCCATCATGCCCATGGCCATTTGCGTCATTTCATCGGCGTGCGGATGATACATAAATGTGCCTGCGCGTTTGGCCTCAAACTCATACACATAAGTTTTGCCAACAGGAATAGCTGGTTGATTTAAGCCTGCAACACCGTCCATGCCATTAGGCAAGCGCTGTCCGTGCCAATGAATGCTAGTCACTTCTGGCAGACGATTAGTCACAAAAATTCGCACACGGTCGCCTTCTACCACCTCAATTGTTGGGCCTGGGCTTTGGCCGTTGTAGCCCCACAAATTGGCAACCATGCCTGGTGCCATTTCGCGCTTTACAGGCTCGGCCACTAGGTGAAATTCTTTCACGCCTGCATTCATGCGCCACGGCAAGCTCCAGCCGTTAAGCGTAGTCACTGGCATGTAAGGTCTGCCAGTATTGGGTATTAGCAAGGGTTGCGTATCAGGCTTGTCTGTACTCACAAGCTCTGGCAGGCGCGCCATGGCTACTTTGCTGACTGTACTCATGGCAATTGCTGCACCCGCCATACTTAGAAAATTTCTACGATTCATCATTTTAATTACCTTCTTTCATTGCATTATTTTCAAGCGGCTCACCAACAAGCACCATATCTAAATTACTATCCGCCACCCAAAAATCGCGTAGCGCCGCAATATAACTATTCACGCTTTGCACTTGCGCGCGTGCATCGGCCATTAAATCAAACGGGCCAATTAACATGCCGTTATAACGCAATAAATTTTCTTGCA
>JAYVRE010000253.1:0-4842 GCA_043776535.1 Methylotenera sp.
TAGATTTAACCGAGCGCGCCAGCCTAGGCAAGCTAGACCCTGTAATTGGCCGCGATGATGAGATTCGCCGTGTCATTCAGATTCTCGGCCGTCGCACCAAAAATAACCCCGTATTAATCGGCGAACCTGGCGTGGGTAAAACCGCGATTGTAGAAGGCTTGGCGCAGCGCATTGTGAATAATGAAGTGCCAGATTCGCTTAAAGGTAAAAAGGTATTAAGCCTAGACATGGCGGCTTTGCTGGCGGGCGCGAAATATCGTGGCGATTTTGAAGAGCGGCTCAAAGCAGTGCTGAAAGAGCTGGCGCAAGACGAAGGTCAAACCATTGTGTTTATTGATGAAATTCATACTATGGTGGGTGCGGGCAAGGCTGAAGGCGCAATGGATGCAGGCAATATGCTGAAACCTGCGCTGGCGCGCGGCGAGCTGCATTGCGTGGGCGCGACGACTTTAGATGAATATCGCAAATATGTAGAAAAAGACGCGGCTTTAGAGCGGCGTTTTCAGAAAGTAATGGTGGATGAACCAAGCGTGGAAGCCACCATTGCCATTCTGCGCGGCTTACAAGAGAAGTATGAATTGCACCACGGTGTAGAAATTACCGACCCCGCGATAGTGGCGGCGGCTGAGCTTTCACATCGCTACATTACCGACCGATTTTTACCCGACAAAGCCATCGATTTGATTGATGAAGCGGCATCGCGCATCAAAATGGAGATTGACTCTAAGCCAGAAGTGTTGGATAAGTTGGAGCGGCGCACCATTCAGCTAAAAATTGAGCGCGAAGCAGTAAAGCGCGAAAAAGACGAAGGCTCGCGTAAGCGCTTTGCTTTAATTGAAGAAGAAATAAGCAAACTAGGCAAAGAATACGCCGATTTAGAAGAGATTTGGAAAGCAGAAAAAGCCCAAGTACAGGGCAGTGCGCACATCAAAGAAGCCATCGAAAAAGTGAAATTTGAGATGGAAGAAGCCACACGTAAAGGTGAGTGGCAGAAAGTTTCTGAGTTGCAATACGGCACATTGCCACAGTTAGAAACCCAACTAGCCTTTAATTTAAAGCTAGCCTCTAGTGTGGAAGTGGATGCAGAAAAAAGTAAACACAGAATGCTGCGCACCGAAGTGGGCGCGGATGAAATTGCCGAAGTGGTGAGCCGTGCCACGGGTATTCCTGTCAGCAAAATGATGACGGGCGAGCGTGAAAAACTGCTGACCATGGAAGGCAAACTGCACGAACGTGTGGTCGGTCAAGATGAAGCGGTGCGACTGGTTTCAGACGCGATTCGTCGTTCTCGCTCAGGTTTGGGTGATCCAGGTCGTCCTTATGGCAGTTTTCTATTTCTTGGCCCAACGGGCGTCGGTAAAACCGAGTTGTGCAAAGCTTTGGCAAGCTTCTTGTTCGATTCTGAAGACCATTTAATTCGTATCGATATGAGCGAATTTATGGAGAAACATAGCGTGGCACGCATGATTGGCGCGCCTCCTGGCTATGTGGGCTATGAAGAGGGCGGTACGCTGACCGAGGCGGTGCGGCGTAAACCCTACTCAGTTATTTTGCTGGATGAAATTGAAAAAGCGCACCCCGATGTTTTTAATGTATTGTTGCAAGTGCTGGATGATGGTCGCCTAACCGACGGCCAAGGCCGTACCGTAAATTTTAAAAATACGGTAATTATCATGACCTCGAATTTGGGCAGCCAAATGATACAAAGCATGGCCGATCAAGATTACCAAGTTGTTAAGTTGGCCGTGATGGGCGAGGTGAAAGCGCACTTTAGGCCAGAGTTCGTTAACCGTATCGATGAGGTGGTCGTTTTTCATAGCTTGGATGCAGCGAATGTAAAATCAATTGCGAATATTCAATTGCAATTGCTAACTAAGCGCCTACATGCAATGGAAATTGATGTGGCGATTAGCGATGCAGCGTTGGCAGAAATTGCCAGTGCGGGCTTTGATCCTGTTTATGGCGCGAGGCCGCTTAAACGGGCGATTCAGAGTGAAATTGAAAACCCGCTGGCACGGGAAATTTTAGCTGGGAATTTTGTAGCGAAAGATACAGTCTTAATCGATTGTATGGCTGGAAAAATGACATTTAACAAGGCATAAGTGAAAAAACATAAGTGAAAAAAAACGTAAGGTACTGGTTTGCCAGTTTAAGCTTGTTTTTTGCAAGCCAAATTTCTCACGCCTATACACAAACAGAGCTGGAGACTTTTGACAACGAGCCGCCGATTGTGAAGGATTTGCTGGAGCGCGCCAGCTTATTGGTGAGCGATGAGAAAAATGCCCAAAATAACAATGAGTCCGCATGGCAAGCTGCCAATTTGTATTGTGAAGCCTCACGCTATGGCAGTGCAGAAGGCGTATATAGGCTAGGCATGTTGTATGCGTTTGGGCGCGGCGTGCCAGCCAACCGCGATTATGCGGCTAATTTATTTGGCATCGCATCGTTGCATGGGCATTATGAAGCGCAAAAGATGTTAGAAACCATCGACATTAAAACCAACGACACGCCACTTTGCGTGTTAGAGGCTGTTGCACCAGAACGCGCGCCAGCTAATCAATACAGCAATGCTCAAAATGGTCATTATGGAGGCTCACCAGGCATTGATAGTTATGTCGCAAAATTGCCAAAAAGCAAACTCTGGGTGGTAGATTTGGTGGCCACGATTGCCGAATGGTATAAGGTTGATCCTAAATTAGTGCTGTCGATTATTACTGCGGAATCAAACTTTCAAGTATCTGCTAAGTCCAATGCTGATGCACATGGGTTAATGCAGTTGATTCCCGCTACAGCGGAGCGTTTTAACGTGAAAAATGCTTATAACGCTTCGCAAAATATAAAGGGTGGTGTGGCGTATTTGCGTTGGCTGCTTTCGTATTTTAGAGGCGATGTCACGCTGGCAGTAGCTGCTTACAATGCGGGTGAGGGCGCGGTGGATAGATACCACGGCGTGCCACCTTACAAGGAAACCAAAAACTATGTCAAAAAAGTGATGGCTTTGTATCAAAGCGATAGGCACCAATTTGATGCTGGCTTGACCCGAGCATCACCCGCATTAAACGCCAAACCAGTAAAAATTGGCGTAAAGAAAGTGAGGCCGAAATGAAAACCTTAATTGCGGTAAGCTTAACATTGATCTTGCTTGCAGGATGCGCCAATACTGGCTCACAGCAAAGTAAAGTAGAAAGAATTACGCCAGAACAGTTGGCTAAATTATTGCCGCCGCCAGTCGCCACGGTGGCTTTGAGCGAAATCGTTGCGGACAGTAAAGCTGGTAAAACGCCAGAAGAAATTATCACAAAAATTATAACTAGCAATTCACGTTATGATCTGACAACCGCGCAGACGTTGGATTTGAGCAAACAAGGCGTGGATGTGAAAGTGCTTGATTACATGCGCCAAAGTAACGAATTGGCCAATCAAAACGCCATTGCCGATGAAATGAATAAACGCGAGCAAGAAAAGCGCAGCGCACAAAAACAACTACAACGTGAACGTGCTTTGGCACAAAGTTATTACAACGATTATTTTGATAGCCCGTTCTACAACCCTTATTACCATTACGGCTATGGCCCATATTATGGCAGCCGCTTCTTCTGGGGTAGCCATTTTTATAATCGACCAGGTTTTTATAATAGGCATCGCAGATAAGGGCTACTAGCCAGTTATAATCAAGCGTTCTTTCACAAGGCATTAAGAATGCGCCAATACACGCAACAATTAAGTATAAAAACACAGGCGCGTAAGCTGTACGATATTACGCCGCAAGTGCTCAATTGGGCGAATGGGCTTGGTTTGAGCACGGGTTTACTCACGCTGTATATTCAGCATACCTCCGCCAGTTTGTTGATTAATGAGAATTACGATGCTGATGTGCTGGTGGATATGGAAGCGTTTTTTAACCGCCTAGTGCCAGATGGCGACAGCCTGTTTGTTCACACCGTAGAAGGTCCAGATGACATGCCAGCACACGTGCGCACTGCGCTGACACAAACAAGTTTGTCGATTCCTATTATTGAAGGCAAAGCCGCACTTGGGCAGTGGCAAGGGTTATTTCTGTTCGAACATAGACATATACACGCTACAAGGCACATTATTTTGCATGCGCTTGGTGAATAAAGTCAGGGTGAGTAGCGTGTTTAAGCAAGGTCGCCCGTTAAGTGTGCAAGAGCAATCGATTTTTAGAGCTTATTTCGCACAAAATGTGCTAAATGCTGCGCGTATTATTGATGGGTGTGTGCCTTTTTGGCTGCGCCGAGATATGTGCGCTGTAGTGCTAGGTCATCGTATTTACTTTCGCGCAGAGGCGTATAAGCTAAATACCAAGCGCGGCGTGGAGTTGCTGGGGCATGAACTAACCCACGTTTCACAGTATTTACATGGTATGACAATGCCAAAATACATTTGGTCGTGCAGAAAAGGCTATATGCAAAGCCTTTATGAAATTGAAGCCTATGCAAAAGGGCGTTTAATTGCGAAGTATTTTGATGAATTCACATTTTAACGATTATAAAAACAGCCTAATCTTTCAAACTGAGGCCAGTTTTGCTATTATTGCAGAAGTAAGTTTGGATGTAGCCATTTTTTGATAAATTTAGGAGATTTTAAGATGAAATTGAACACACTTTTAGTAGTTCCAGCACTTTTAGGCGCATTGTTGCTAAGCGCATGTGGCGAAAAAGCCACTGAAGCAACTGATGCTGCGGCAACTACAGAGGTAGCTGCACCAGCAGTTGAAGTAGCACCAGCAGTTGAAGTAGCACCAGCGCCACCCGCAGCTTCAGATACTGCTGGCGGTGGTGGCTATGAGCCTACTGCAGAAGAGCGTATTCCAGGTGAGAC
>JAYVRE010000254.1:0-4724 GCA_043776535.1 Methylotenera sp.
CAAATCAATGGTAAAGCTGAAAAAGGCGAAAATTACCTGTTGGAAGTTGATAGTCCGATGGTTGTTCCGACTGGAAAAAAAGTAAGGGTGTTATTAACAGCTCAAGATGTGATTCATGCTTGGTGGGTGCCTGAATTTGGTGTGAAGCAAGATGCGATTCCAGGTTTCATTAAAGAAGTTTGGTTTAAAGTAGATAAAGAGGGTACTTATCGTGGCCAATGCGCTGAACTGTGTGGTAAAGACCATGGCTTTATGCCGATTGTAGTAGAGGCGGTATCGGAAGACAAATATAACGAATGGATAGCTTCTAAACAAGAGGCTGCCAAAACAGCTGCCGCCGGGGCTGACAAGGAGTGGACTAAAGATGACTTGATGGTTGCTGGCAAAGCCGTTTACGAGAAAAATTGTGCGGCTTGTCACCAAGCAAGCGGGGCAGGTTTACCGCCAGCATTTCCAGCTTTAACTGGCAGCAAAGTAGCCACGGGCGCTATTGAAGGTCACCTTGAGATTATTCTAAAAGGTAAAAATATGATGCCAAAATGGACAATGCTAAGCGATGTTGATATTGCTGCAGTCACAACTTATGAGCGTAATGGCCTGGGTAATGCTGTGGGTGATGTGTTGCAACCAGCAGCAGTAAAAGCAGCGCGCGCCAAACTTTAAGATTTTATTTTTAGATAAATATATTTGCTGTAGTTTTTAGGAGAAATTGATGAGTACCACATCCGCAACACATCACGACGACCATGCGCACGATAGCCATGGGCATCCTACAGGGATTATGCGTTGGGTAAAATCTACCAACCACAAAGATATTGGCACCATGTACCTATGGTTTAGCTTCACCATGTTCATGTTTGCCGGGGCAATGGCAATGGGTATTCGCGCTGAGTTGTTTCAGCCAGGGTTGCAGTTTGTACAGCCCGAAACGTTCAATCAGCTGACAACCTTGCATGGTTTGATTATGATTTTTGGCGCAATTATGCCAGCGTTTGTAGGCTTTGCTAACTGGCAAGTGCCGTTGATGATAGGCGCGCCAGACATGGCATTCCCGCGCCTCAATAATATGAGCTTTTGGTTGTTGATTCCTGCGGCAATTTTGCTGGTAGCTTCAATCTTCGTTCCTGGTGGTGCTGTTGCAGGCGGTTGGACAATGTATCCTCCATTGTCAATTCAAGCTGGTATGTCGATGGATATGTCCATTTTTGCATTGCATATTTTGGGTGTGTCTTCCATTGTTGGTTCTATCAACATCATTACTACCATTTTCAATATGCGCGCTCCTGGCATGACTTTAATGAAAATGCCAATGTTTGTTTGGACATGGTTAATCACAGCGTATTTGTTGATTGCCGCAATGCCAGTATTGGCAGGCGCCCTTACCATGTTGATTACTGACCGTCACTTCGGTACAACTTTCTTTAACGCGGCTGGTGGCGGTGACCCAGTGTTGTTCCAACACGTATTCTGGTTCTTTGGTCATCCAGAAGTGTATATTATGATTTTGCCAGCGTTTGGCATCTTATCCACCATTATTCCTACTTTTGCACGTAAGCCTTTATTTGGTTACGCGTCAATGGTGTATGCCACTGCGGCAATTGCGGTGCTTTCATTCGTAGTATGGGCACATCACATGTTTACTACAGGTATGCCAGTAGCAGGTCAGCTGTTCTTTATGTACAGCACGATGTTGATTTCTGTTCCAACAGGCGTAAAAGTTTTTAACTGGGTGGCGACGATGTGGCAAGGTTCAATGACCTTTGAAACACCAATGTTATTCTCTGTAGCGGTCGTGTTCCTGTTTACGATAGGTGGCTTTAGTGGCCTGGTGCTTGCCATATTGCCAGTAGACATTCAATTGCAAGATACCTATTACGTTGTAGCGCATTTCCACTACGTATTGTTCTCTGGCGCAGCTATGGCGATTATGGGCGGTGTTTATTACTGGCTACCTAAATGGACTGGCCATATGTACGACGAAAAGCTTGGTAAATGGCACTTTTGGTTGACTACGATTGCATTTAACGTCACCTTCTTCCCAATGCACTTTACGGGTTTAGCAGGTATGCCACGTCGCATTCCAGATTACTCACAACAATTCGCTGAGTTCAACATGATCTCTTCACTCGGTGCTTTTGCCCTTGGTTTAAGCCAGCTGTTATTCTTGTATGTGGTCATCAAATGTATCCGTGGCGGTGTAAAAGCCACTAATCAAGTATGGGAAGGTGCTGAGGGTTTAGAGTGGACAGTAGCATCACCTGCACCATTCCACACTTTTGAAACACCACCACAAGTTAAGTAAGCTTAAGTTTACATACGTGAGTGATATAAAAATATTTAGGGAGCAAACATGAGTCAGAATACAAAAAATTATTATTTACCAGGCCCATCATTTTGGCCGCTAATAGCGTCAATATCCTTGTTTTTATTGGCGGGTGGCTTCACCATGGTGCTTAATAAAATAGCCTTGGGTACACCTCTGATGATTGCAGGCGCCGTATCGCTTGCTTATTTGCTCTTTGGTTGGTTTAGCGAGGTGATTAGCGAAAGCGTCAGCAAGCTATATAACAAACAAGTTGATCTTTCTTTCCGCTGGGGTATGGGCTGGTTCATTTTCTCAGAGGTAATGTTCTTCTTTGGCTTCTTTGGCGCATTGTTCTATACGCGCAATATCTCTGTGCCTTGGTTGGCAGATGCCAAAATACTTTGGCCAAACTTTGTAGCAGGCTGGCCAACATCAGGCCCTGGCATAACAGAAGCGTTTACGGCAATGGGACCTTGGGGCTTGCCAGCTATCAATACTTTAATATTGCTGGTTTCTGGCGCAACTTTAACTTGGGCACATTGGGGTATGATGAAGAACAAACGTACCCAACTAACAGTTGGTTTGGCCTTAACAATCCTTTTGGGTGCGATTTTCTTATACTTACAAATGCACGAGTATGCTGAAGCTGGCTTTACCATTAAAACGGGCATTTATGGCGCTACCTTCTATATGTTGACTGGCTTCCATGGCTTGCATGTAACAATGGGTGCAATTATGCTAAGTATCATTTTGTTCCGTGTAATGAAAGGTCATTTTGACTCAGATGATCATTTTGGCTTTGAAGCGGTAGCTTGGTACTGGCACTTTGTGGACGTGGTTTGGTTGTTCTTGTTCATATTTGTTTATTGGCTATAGTTTTAGTTTAGTTTAATTAAACGCCGCAAGGGTAGCCTTGTGGCGTTTGTTTTTGTGCTTTTTGTATTGAATTAATCTGTGCCAAAGTAATCATAAATCCAGTGGAGGCGTGATGATAATAGCTGATGTGGATTCGTATAATAGTTTTAAAGTAACCTTTAAGCCTAATAGCGCCTTAACAGCGGATAACAAAATCAAGGTGGTTGTTTTATTAGCCATAATCCCTTTGTTAATTGGGGTTGGTTTTAGCTTGATAGGCGCTTGGTTAGTACTGCCATTTGTCGGACTAGAAATTTTGGCACTCGCTATCTCTTTTTATTATATTAACAATCATGAAGCAGATTATGAAAGTATTTCCATCGATGGCGATAGTTTGGTGGTGGAGCGCAGCACAGCACAACAAGTAAGCCAAGATGTGATTAATCCATATTGGGTTAAAATATTGCAACATAAGCTGCCCAATGGCGAGCTGCATTTATATTTGCAATCACACGGAAAAGAGATAGAAGTGGGGCGCTATTTAACTAGAGAGCAACGTGAGTTGCTTGCAAAGCAGTTAAAACAAAGAATAGGCATGTTTAATGGAAGCTAAAAAGGATTGAAAATATGGAACAAGATAAGCAAAAAATAAGGCGTAAAAATTTATTAGTAGGATGGTCGATAGGGTTGTTGGCTATCGTGTTATATGTTGTAGCAATTTATTTTAATTAAGTAATTGAGCGCTTTAAATGTTATCAAGTGAAAAAAAAGCAATACTGACTCTATCAAACAAGCGCCTAGCTTGGAAGCTGAGCCTGATAGTGTTTGCTGGCTTGTTGTTTGCGTTCGCCATCGCGCCTCTTTACGATGTAATGTGTAAAAAATTTGGGATAAATGGCAGGGCAGATAACACGATGACGGCATCTGATAAGAACATGAAGGTAGATAAAAGCCGTTGGGTTACCGTAATTTTTACTGGCAACACCATGCCAGGCTTGGGTTGGACTTTTCATCCGAAACAGACCAGCATGCAAGTGCATCCTGGAGAAATTAGCTTAACCAGCTATACTGCCCGAAATAACGCGTTGGATAGTCAATTGGGCGTAGCAGTGCCAAGCATAACGCCAGAATTAGCAGCTTTGTACTTCAAAAAAATTGAGTGTTTTTGCTTTAAGCAACAGACTTTAAAAGCAGGAGAAAGTAAGGAAATGCCAGTCATGTTCTACGTTAGGCCTGATTTGCCCGCAGATGTAAATACTGTAACGCTAAACTACGCATTTTATAACGGCGTGGCTAGCTTAAGCCAAGCGGCGCTTAATACAAATAGCTCGGCCTCATCCAATTTAAATTAATTATCGTTGAATTAGTTGCTGCTGAATCAGCGCTTATGGGTGCGGATTTGGGTTTCCAATAACGCCAGTGTAAAAGCCAATCATGAGTAACAAAAAAAGCACAATTGAAATAGAGATGCGCCATGTGAGTGCTTTTACTACTTGCTCGCTCTGCGCCCCTTTCATCAAATGGTACAGCGCAGTAAATAAGCTGCCAAAGATAAAAAACAACA
>JAYVRE010000255.1:0-18504 GCA_043776535.1 Methylotenera sp.
GGTAGTTGCGGGTAGTCTTTTGCAGACTTGTTGATTCTGGTCATGATAATTTCCTTTGATGGTCATTGGTAAAATATCATTTACACAGATTTTTTACAGCCTCTATTAGGCGGATTCAATTTCGAAGTTGAATCCGCCAGATGTTACAGCACGTTTATTGTTGCTCTTGCTCAGCAGGCGCTGCAGGCATACTTGCAGTTGGATTTGCGTTCTCAATTTTTTTATTGAGTAGCAACACTTCGGCCTGAGTTATATACACCAAATCGTTGGTGCGTATCAATCCAATCAGTGCCACTATCAAAGCCAATAACGCAATTACAAACGTCACAGCCGTCCATAAACCTAATCTTTCTGGTTCAATTATGTGATTCATATCAATCATTTTCATACTCCCTTTAGTTAAAAAAATTAAATTACCTGTTTACTACACTTAACGATACAACTTTTAACATTAACTACACTTACAAAAACAAACCCATTTCGATATCTTTTGCACCAATGTTTTTGATCTTTAAACTTAAACTTCCCCCACTTCCGACTACTCCGTTCCCTGAGCCTGTCGAAGGGTTAGCTGCAAATTACTTTTTAATTTTGCTTATCCCTTCGACAGGCTCAGGGAACGGCTTGGCTAATTAAGCGCCAGATAATTTTTCTTTACTTTATATTCATAGTGAGTGAGTTGTGCCACCATATCTTTACCCAACACCAAACGTACACTAACCCCGGTGCGCATATCATTGCGCTGAACTAAATCATGTGCATCAGGCAAACTGGCTTGTAGAATCTGCGCTTCAGCTTGGTAACCTTCACGATATTGAATTTGAGTCATGCGCACCTGAAACGGCTTCTGGTTGGTTAATCGTGCCGTTGGGTAACCAAGGTTCCCCAAAAACCGCCCTACTTTTCTTGCTGCACCAGTCACCCCATTGCCGTTAGCAACTTCAACGCGCAATTTTTTCAGGTCTGCAACATCAACCGCGGCGGCTGTTTGCATCGGTTCTGCGCTGTACGGTTGCACGCGCAACTCAGAGACATTGGCTGACAACTTCACTAACTGCACGCGACTATCCACCACGGCAACAGCGTTAGCGTTAGCGGCCGGCCTGATCACGCCTCTATCTTTAGGTAGCGTTAACATTTGCACTTCTGGTTGAGGTGCAGGCTTCGCATTTGTATCAGCAGATACTGCCGCCGCCACTGCTGCACCATTAACAGGTGGCTGCGCTGTGCTTTGCGCAGGCATTGCGACTTCAGTTACTGACACATTCGGTATTGTGGTTGGAACACTCGCCGCTTGAGCAAAAGCTTGAACTGACTCACCTTTATTGCCCGCTTTTGTGTAGGCAAGCCCTAAGTTATTAAGCGCACGTTGACTAGTCGGATCAAGCAAAGTGGCCTGCTCTAGCGCCATTACCGACTCGGCATACTGCCCTTGCAAGTAATAGGCATAGCCCATATTGTTATATAAGTGTGCAGCTTTGGGCGCTTGCTGAACCGCCACCTGAAACGCCTCTATGGCCTCGCGGTATTTGCCTTGCCTGGAATAAATTACACCCAAGCCATTACGCGCTTCTACAAAGCCATTATCAGCAGCAAGTGCTTTTTGATAAGCACTAATCGCCAGATCATAACGATTTTGCCCTTGATAGTAGCGCCCCATTTTATACATGGCATCAACACTGTTACTCCCATGGCTGGTGGTCGTTGTTGGGATAATCGTCCACGGCGCCACACTCACTGGATGATTAGATGCACATGCGCTCAACAGTGCAATGCAACACACTGCCGGTAAGATCTTTTGTTTGGTTTTCATCATTCACCTCCACTCAAATTATGTCGATAATGCGTTATCATGTTTACTGACTGATTACTGACCCGCCAATGTCGGTAACAAAATATTGTATATGCTGATAAAGGCTGGTCCTAGCAACACTAATAGCATCGACGGGAAAATAAAGAAAATCAGCGGGAACAACAACTTTACTGCAATTTTGGCTGCGGCTTCTTCTGCCCGCAAACGGCGTTTGGTGCGTAAGCCATCAGCATGTACGCGTAAGGCGTCTGCCACACTGGTACCAAAACGGTCAGACTGCACCAGCATTGCCACCAGCGTATCAATATCTTCAACGCCTGTTCTCAATGCCAAATTACGCAGGGCTCTTTCGCGTGAGCTGCCGGCACGCAGCTCAAGGTTAATCAAATGTAACTCTTCGCCCAATATCGGGCTTCTCATGTGCATTTCTTCGCCAACTCTGGCGAGTGCGGCATCCAAGCCCAAACCAGCTTCCACGCACACAATGATTAAATCCAGGGCATCAGGAAAGCTCTCAAAAATTTCACGTTTTCGATACGCAATACGCCGCGCTAAAAAAGCATTAGGTAAAAAATAACCAAGTGCAGCCAAACCCACCATGATCATCAAAAAGTTATTTGGCTGAATGGTTGTTCGGGCAATAATAGTATAAAGCGCAAATAAGCCCGGAACAGCAACCGTGAGCAGTGTTTTGGCAGTGAAAAACAACACTGGCGCACTACTACTACGGTAACCAGCATTCATAAAACGAATGCGCAGTTGTGATTCCTCCCACCCCTCTTTTGGTAACGACAGCTTGGCAATAGGCCCCGTCAACTCAATGATGCGGCTCACCCAGGCAGGCTCATCTGTGGCGTCTTGTGGGCCTTTGGCCTCACCCTTCAATAGTTGCAACCTTGCTTGTAGTGGGCGCGTGTTAAATTGTGCCAATATCACTAACGCAACCACAAATACGGTGGCAAAAATAAGAACCAGGTAAATTATTTGTATTGTGTTCATTATGTTCTCACTTATTTAAACTGCATCTTTAAACTGCATCAAACCCGAATCTTGATAATACGCCACATGGCAAATATCCCCACCGCCATCATGAACATTGCCGCACCCACCATTTTCAAACCCATCGGGTCAGTCCAGAGCACACTCAAAAATTTGGGATTCACGAGTTGGAGTACAAATGCCAGTGCGAAAGGCAAAAGTGACAGTATCCAGGCAGATAATCGACCCTCTGCGGATAAAACACGTATCGTGCCCAATAATTTCAGGCGGGCACGAACCAATGCACTGATATTGCCAAGCAGTTCAGCCAGATTGCCGCCGGTTTCACGTTGAATCAATACTGCAATCACAAAATAGCTAAGATCAGTACTTGGCACCCTGGCGGTGAGGTTAACCAATGCCTCTTGTGCCGATATACCATAGTTAATTTCATCAAAAACGATACGAAACTCAGCGGCAATTGGTTCAGGCATTTCGCTACCCACCATCTGCAATGCACTAGGAAAAGCATGACCCGCCGTCATGGCGCGCGCCATTAAATCCAGCGCATCGGGCAATTGCTGCTCAATAGTAATAATGCGCTTATGCTTGGCACCCAGCATATAAAACACTGGCGCAAGGGCGGCAACAACACCAGCCGCAATAACCGCAAACATAGGCAAACCAGCCAGCAAGGTAAACACCACTCCACCAATGGCCGCCAGTAGCGTTATGCCGATAAACCTAGCCACGCTGAGATTTAAACCAGACTGTAAAATTGTTCTATCTAATTGATGAATGCGTGGAATCTGCAATAGCAGCCTTTCCACAGCTGGGGTTTGAGCAAGCAACCTTTGTTTTACCAAAGAATTTTGATGGCTAACCCCAGCAGACATCGCCTGCAAGCGTTTTTCAATACGTTTTGCCTCAGGCCCTTTATAAGCATTCCACGCCAAATACATGCCTTCTAAAAAAAGCACCACAGCCAGAAAAGCTAGTACAACAAACAGAAGGTAGAGATAGTCCATATCAGCCTCCTACTCGTACAATCGCGTTGGGTCAAACAACTCATCAGGCACATTGATGCCATGCACGCGTAAGCGCTCAACAAACCTTGGGCGAATACCTGTAGCCTTAAAGTGCCCAAGCACAGTGCCATCTTCAGCCACACCCGTTTGCTCGTAAACAAAAATATCCTGCATGGTGATAATGTCGCTCTCCATGCCAGTAATTTCCTTAATACTGGTCACCTTGCGCTTACCATCACTCAGGCGCGAGATATGGATCACCGCACTCAATGCCGAGCTGATTTGCTCACGCATTGCTTTTGGCGGCAGGTTAAACCCTGCCATGCCGATCATGTTTTCTAATCGAGTCAGCGCATCACGCGGCGTGTTGGCGTGAACCGTAGCCATAGAGCCATCATGGCCGGTATTCATCGCCTGCAACATATCGACCACTTCAGCCCCGCGCACCTCGCCCACGATGATACGGTCTGGTCGCATACGCAAACTGTTTCTCACCAGCATACGTGGCGTAACTTCACCCTTACCTTCAATATTGGGTGGGCGGATTTCCAGGCGCACAACGTGTGGCTGTTGCAGTTGCAGCTCGGCAGCATCCTCAATAGTGATCACGCGCTCGCCATCTGGAATGTAGCCGGATAAAACATTCAGCAATGTAGTTTTACCTGTGCCCGTACCGCCAGAAATCAGCAGGTTCACTTTGGCCTTCACCAAGCCTTCCAGGATTTCAGCCATTTCTGGGGTCAGGCTTTTAAAGTGCAAAAAATCCTTCATCTGTAACGGCGTTAAAGCAAAGCGGCGAATAGACAAAATAGCGCCATCTACAGCCAGCGGCGGAATAATCGCATTCACGCGTGAGCCATCTGGCAGCCGTGCATCCACCATCGGGCTGGATTCATCCACCCGACGACCGACACCTGAAACAATTTTGTCGATAATTTTGAGCAAATGCGCTTCATTTTCAAAACGCACATCGGTAAGCTCCAGCTTACCTTGACGCTCTATGTAGATCTGGCGGTAAGTATTGACCAGAATATCTGAAACCGTAGGATCTGCCATCAGTATTTCCAGCGGTCCCAAACCCAGCACTTCATGCTGAATATCTCGCACCAGATTACTACGCTCGTTTTCGTTAATCGCAACGCCCTCTTCTGCAAGCAGGCGCTCCACTAGCGTTTTAAGCTCTTCTCGCAACGGTTCTGGCGCCATGTTTTCCATCATGGCTAAATCAACACGGTCAAGCAGCTTGCGATGAATACGCGACCTTAACTCCTGATAAATCTTATTGCCCATAAACCCATTGTTCGGGACATTTAACGGCACCTGAGTCGTATCATTTTTAATATCTTCTAACCTATCACGTAGCGACATAATTCAATTCCTTCCTCAATTCAGCATTTATTCTTAAAAAAACTTTGCACGAATAATTTCTGCCACTAAAAAAACCACCAATTCGTCATACCAGCTACAGCTACGCATGATGTAACAAACTAGCTAACCAACCATTTTTTTTCGTATGCGATCCCTCTGTCAGCTTCTGAGCCACTTCCTGTAAAGCTTTCGTTACCGGGTCATGCCTGGCGATTTTCATCATTGGCACGCCTTGATTAACCGAAGCTGAAACCGCTTCATAACTATTAGGAATCGTTTTAAACACTTTCATACCCAGCGTGGCTTCTACGTCTTCTAACCGAATATCGCCACCCTTTTCATAGCGATTGACAATCAAATGAACCTTGTCTTTTGTGTATCCCAGCGATTGCAAAGCATGAATAAAACGTTTGGAATCGCGAATAAACGGCAATGTTTCCTGCAACACCACAAAAATCAGGTCGGCATAATCTAACGCCTTCACACTGGTGGCATTGAGCGTGCGGCCAATATCCATAATCACATAATCATACTGTGCGCTAGTCAGCTTAAGCAGCGCTTCAATATGCTCCGGTTTAACATCCTGAGCGTGCTCAGCATCCTCAGGCGCGGCCAGCACGCCAAAGTTAGGCAACACCTGCACCATAGATGAAGTCAGCAAAGAGGCATCCAAGCGTGAAATGTTAGCCGTCACATCAGCCAATGTATTCGCCGGCACAGTATCTGAAACAAACAGTGCGGCATCGCCAAACTGTAAATTCAAATCCAGCAACGCTACTTTCGCCTCGTTTGTCGCGGCCAATACATAACCTAAATTGCAGGCTAAAAACGTAGCCCCGCTGCCGCCCTTGCTTGCGACAAAAGCAATCACTTTCGCCCTTTTCTGCATGGGGTCAGCTTTTTTCAATTTAGCCTCAATCCGACCCACTGTTAATTGCAACTCACTCATCACCAATGGTAAATGCAGCACATCTTTCACGCCGCTACGCATTGCCCCCATCAAAAATTCTGACGATGCATTTTCACACAAAATAATCAACGCCACATTTGGGTAGCGCAGGCTAAACTGCTCCAACACCTTGAGTTTATTTTCCTCGTTACACAGACCTTCCATAATCACGAGGTCTGGATGCTCCCGAGTGGCCGCCAGCGCGAGATTCTCCAAACCATCGTCAAACCACAATACCTGGCGTGAAGAATCAATGCTTTGAAGACCTAGGCGAATTTCCTCTTTAAGTACCTTATTAGGCGAAATCACTATTATTTTCATTTTTTAGTCACCATTTTATTTAACTTCTATAGCCTAAACTTTCTGCTGGCATGGTCACCGTTGAATCAGGAATCGGCACTGCCAAAAACGGGAACAAACCCACCATTGGCGCGTAGGTTGCGCCGGTGATTGATACTTGCACGAATGCAACACAGTTAGCTGGCCCAATCCCATTCAGGCATGCCGACACATTACCTGTAGGGCAGCTAGGTAATGTAGTAACAGGGGCATTGCTTGCGTTCAGATAGGCAATATTGATGTTGTCAACCGTAATCTCGCCACCCGCAGGCAGGCTGGTACCACCAAATAGCGCCGATATTTTTGCTGGGCTAGTGTTAGAGTTATCCACACAACTTACCACCGCCTCGCGTGCGGCACGCCGCGTCACTTCTTGCACGGTATTAAACACATAAAACAGGCGGCCGAATTCTATAATGCCGAACAGCAGCGTGAATAACAACATGGCAATAATGGCAAATTCAACCGCTGCCGCGCCGCGCTGTTGATAAGGTGTTTTATAATAAATTTTCATCCTATTTAACATGGTCGCCATCCTCAACGCATATACCGCATGGTGGTATAAGGTGACAACGTAGCACTCCAGGTAGTCGTCGTGCCTGTCGGCACAAAAATTGGAATCCAGCCGCCAATCGTGATGGGATAAGCATTGATACTTACAGTCACGTAGGTTGGCGCAGTGCAGTTGGGGTCGCAACTCACCGCAACACGGCTTGCCGAAAAACTTGGAACCCGTGCTGAATTTGCTGCATTTACTACCATAGTCTTCGCTTGGTCTTGCAACGCCGTATCGAGCGCAACAGTTGTGCTTGCCCTAGCGTTAGAAAGAAAACGCGCGCCATCACGTGTCGCCTTGGTCAAGGCATCGTAGTACCAAAAGGTTCTGCCAAACTCGACGATGCCAGCCACTATCATCAGCAATAGAATAAGCAACAAAGCAAACTCCACAACCGCAGCGCCACGCTGCTGCACCAGTTTCAAGTTATTTCTTATATTTAAGCGAATATTATTCATGATTATTTGAAGAGCTTAATGTCACTAGGTGGGAATGGGGTTGTCAATAAACCGCCAAACTCCACATGCACATCATTCGGGTTCGGTTGCATCGCCCTTCTTTGCATAAAAAACTTGCCCACTCCCAGCACCGTAGCAGGCCGACAATTCCCGCCTGCGGTACTACAATCGACGATAATCATATTAAGCACACGCCGGTCTGCTACCCCTGGTCTGTAGGCAACAGGTGGCTGTTCAAAATATTGAGGGTGTGAGGAAGTGGCCGTTTGCGCGTAAGGCGAAGAACCAGGATAACTACCAAGTGGTGTAGGATAAGCCGCAGCAGCCTCACCGTACAGTGTAGTCCAATCTGATACTATCGCATTCACTGGACGATAGGCTGACCACAGCACCCCATAATCCGCGATTGACCTTGGAGCGTTGTAAGGTACTGGCTTGTAAACCCCACCGAATATAGCAAATCTTATGCTTTGTATAACAGGATCAGTTGTCATCCAAGCGCTCGGTTGTCCAGCTCCCGCAGGATCCCAGTTATACGTCTTCACATTGCGATCGGCCGGTGCAGTAGCAGAATCACATCTTGCCGATGGTGGGTAATCACCAAAACGCGAATCAAGTGCCCTAAGCTGTGGAGTCGAAGTACCCGTATTTGTATTTACCGTTTGACCCACAACTGGTGTATAGCTAATTTTGCCAGTACAGATGTAGGGCAGGGTATCGTTCGTATTGGTCACCGGGCATACCCCTGGTGTATTGCTCTCCGGGTCAATCCAATACTTCGTACCTGGACCAATTGGATTGGCATCGCTGACGTTATAGGAAACCCCTCTTTCGAAACCCAGCTCATGAACCGTACCAGGGTCGGGCAATCGGCACATGGCAATAGGGGTAATATCCACCGCATATTTACCTGCCACCGCCATACCAAAGGTTTGTGTGGTGGTCGTGGCAGCAGGCAGCACCTGAATAAACCAGGTGCTAAGACTACGAGAACCAGTATCCACCTTGAGAAAAGTCTTGTTAGCCGGGCTCGCTTGCGCAGCGACAACCCCCACCCACGGCCCATCCGGCGAATTACTGAACTCAAGATTTGCTGGAATGATGGTGACTGCCGTGGCGTTGAGGTCATATTTGTTCCTGCCTGCCGCCTCAATGGCTCGCGCTTGAGCACTATCCACCCCGCAACAAATTCTGGCAGCCGTTCCATTCAACTGTTTAGCCCCACTCAGCGCCGCCGCATCCGCCGCATTTTGCAGCTCGGTCTTGGCAACGTAAAGGTGGCCTAAATCCAGCACCAAGCCGAGCATCCCCACCAGCAGAGTCAAGCAGAGGGCAACAATAATCGCTACCGCGCCGCGCTGGTGCTGCGTTGCTTGCGTGTTACATTGTCTCTGCCTGTTCATCTCGACCTCCTTCATCGCCATCTATACTGTTACGTTTTTGCTACGGCCTACTGCGTTCCACCACCTGATGTACCAGTGCCGCCACCGATTCCAATGGTAAACACGTTGGTGGTTGCAGGCGGTTGCACGAAAGACTTGTGATAGCGATCCACCGCACCATCGGCTGCTTTACCATCTACCCCAGCCACCGGGTCAGTATTTAGCGAAGCGTCTGGGTTGATCGTCTGCTGCGCTTTGGCGGCGTTGACTGCCTCACCAAAGCGCTCGTCAAGAACTGGTGTATTCGTAGCACAACCCGCTAACGTTGCCGAGGCAAACAAGCTGGCTAGAATGAATTTTAATGTTGATGTATGCATGACAATCTCCTTATTTCATTTCAAAGCCGTCTTGGCCGCTCTTTTGTTCAGGAACAACCGCACCAGGTTCTGGTGCCGGGGCCTGTGGTGTTGAGGAAGGTTCTGGCGGTACTGCCGGCGCAGCAGGTTGCGCAGGTTTGCCTTCCAGCTTACCATGCAAGAAAAACTCTGCTTTGCTAGGCTCGTTAAAGTTGTCTGTAGGTAGTGCGTAGTTTGGTGGTAATGGTTTTACCAAGCGTGGCGTTATCACAAACAGCAACTCAGTCTTATCATTCTGGAACGAACTACTACGGAACAGCGCACCAAGAATGGGGATTTCTCCCAGAATCGGGAAGCGGCGAACACTCTCGGTGACGTTATTCTTGATCAAACCAGCGATAGCAAAGCTTTGTCCATCGTGCAGTTGCACTGTGGTAGAAACACGCCTAACCGTGAATGAAGGAAACACGCTACCTCCAACCGTGGTGCCACCTTGTGTTAGCTCAGACACTTCTGGCGCTACTCTTAGGTTGATGAGCCCACCTTCCAGCACCGTTGGTGTAAATTTGAGCCCTACACCAAAATCTCTTTCTTCAAGCGTGATGGCTGGGGCACCGCCACCACCGGCACCTGTTTGTGGCACTGGAATAAAGATTTTACCGCCCGCCAAAAAGCTGCCTTCTTGCCCACTGATGGCGATAATGTTAGGTTCAGCCAATATTTTGACGATACCATCTTTGTTCTCGGCATCTATGTTAATGACAGTGTTACCGTGTGTGATCGTCAACAATCCACCAGCCGATAGTGGATCAGCCCCTGTCAGACTTAAAAAGCCTGCGGCAATGGCATAAGCCACCCCCCATTCGAGCGTGATGCACCGAATGATGCCCCCAGCTTGTCCAGCAGGTTTTTTGAGACCTCAGCCATTTTCACTTCCAGCATTACCTGCTGCGGCGCGGCCACTTGCAGCATGTTGATGACTTTTTTGTCTTTATCTTTGCCGCTATAAGCCTCGGCTAGTGCCATGGCTTTATCTACTTTAACTGCGTCAGTCACGGTGCCGCTTAATACCAGTGAATCGGCCGCCGTGCTTACTTTAATGCCCTTTTCATTTGGCATAATTTGTTGCAATTTAGCTTGTAAAGCGGCGGCATCCATTGTCGCGGTCATCGCCGCAGTTACGCCTACCACGCGCACAAGCATCGCGTCGATTTGGCCTGATTTACCCTCGAGGACTACCGTCGCTAAGCCTACCGTTTTGGCGTGCAGCAAAAACTCTCTGGGGCTGGTGACAACCACCTGCACCACTTTTTCATCATCTACCCTTACCTTTTGCAGGCTACTATCTGTAGGCAACCTAAACAGTTGCGACTGCCCTAAAGAAAGCTCTACACTGGGTACAATCTCCATTGATGCGATTAACGGTCGCGCGGGCTTCTTAACGGCTGCCGCCACCTTGGCTTTTGGCTCTGCGGCGTATAGCGGCGTTCCTGTAAACAGAGCCAACCCTAGCAGCGCAGCTAGTAACTTACTTACACAGTGTGATAACTGACCATTTTCGATCTTGTGCTTATTCATTTTCGTTTCTCCCTGGCAATATGCCAATTCGCTTTCAAATTTCAATACGAGCTATGTTCTATCTACCTATGTTACTTCTACGTCCTAGTTTGCCTCGCCACTAATCATTTTATTTCACTAGCATTTTATTTCACCATTATTTCATTTCCCTAGCACTTTTATTCCGTATAAGGCTTGAACTCTTCAACCGTTTTGGTTGTGCCACGCACCACTTCAACCTGTTCATAAACGTGTTTTTCAACAGGTTTCTGAGCACGTGCTTTGCGATACACCACCACCTTTTTCACTACAGTTTTAACCTCAGCTGACTGTAGTGGTGCTGCTACCGGCTGTTCTACGCGGTTGAGCAAGTCCTTTTTGGTAGAGCCTGTAGTCGTGACCACGCTGGTATCAATCTGGTTACGCAACACCAGTGACAAACTGCCCACGCTACGTGCAAGATCCAGCTTTTCAGCTTGTTCCGGCGTTACTTCCAGCGTCACCGCATTCACCACTATGGGTTTGGTTTCATCTCTATTTTGCTCTTGCGCTACTGCCAGCACTAAAATATGCTCAAGCACAATTTTTGAGATGCTCTTGTTCACGTTATCGGCTTTAACGCTTTCATCTTCGGTATTCACCACAATATCAACATAGTTACCAGGTAAGGCAAACCCTGCCACACCCACCACATCATTCACGCGTACTGTCATGGCGCGGTTACCTTCTTTAATCACCGCAGATAAACCACCCGTTGCGCCTAGCGGCGCTAACTTGGATTCCAACACTGGCTCACCGCGTAGCAAGCTGGTTTTTACCACGCGGGTATCTAAGGTTTTAATATCTTCAGTAGCGCCTGCCGGCACGCTGCCTTTTGGCCAATCGGCCACTTTAAGCATTTGCGGGGTTAGCGGTGTGCCTAAATCAATATCCTGAGCCGCCACCACTATTTTGCTAGAGGCTACCGTGGCTTGCTGCGATACCCAGCGCGAGGCCAAAACAACGACACCTAGCCCAATGCCAATCGAAATTACGATCATTAAAAAAGCTCTTGGATTTTTCATCTGTCATCCCCTTTATTTTCTATTCTCATTATCCAACCGTTAGTCATGCGTAAAATAATTGTTCCATGCCCAATCCAGCAACTCTCTGGTCATTTCTGCTGGCTTGCCTTCATAACGTGCCATATCTCTAAGTTGCTCCAATATATCCCGTGGAATGCAGGCCGATAATGGCTTGCCGCTCTTATAGTGGTGCTCGTGCAAAAGATAATTAAAGCCTTCTTCACTAAACGGAATTTGCAACTCTGCGCACACTTGTTTAGCAATCAGGCGATATTCATCTTCACTCAGCGGCCCCACATAAATTTTGTAGCCCAAGCGGCGCAAAAACGCCTCATCTGCCAGTTGGCTAGGCGGTAAATTGGTGGAGAACACCACGATGACATCAAACGGCAACATGAATTTTTTACCGGTGTGCAACGCCAGATAATCCACATGGCGGTCTAGCGGCACAATCCAGCGATTCATAATATCAATGGCAGGCGTCAATTGCCGCCCCAAGTCATCAATAATCAATAGGCCGTTGTTGGCTTTTACCTGCGGTGGCGCCTGGTAAAAACGGGTACTTTCATCAAAATCTAAATCCAGCATGGCAAGCGTTAATTCACCGCCTGTTTTAATCACAGGGCGATGACACGTTACCCAGCGCGCATCTGATGACTTTCTGCGATCAATGCCTGCGCCGCTAGTGCCATTAACGGGCAACAGTGCCTCGTGCACTAAAGGATCAAACACCTGAATGACTTCGTCATCCACCATAATCGCGTGTGGAATGGCAACATCACCCGAAAGCAAACCTGCCAGATGTTCTGCAATAAAAGTTTTGCCGCTGCCCGCCGGGCCATACACAAAAATCGCCCGGCCTGAATTCATCGCCGCCCCAAACTGCTTGAGAATGCGCTCTTTTACCACCAAGCCGCTAAATACTTTTGATAACTGCTCACGCGTGACCAGCATATTAGCCACAGACTGTGCGCGCACCTGATTGACATAAGCCGTCAAACTAACGGGGGCAGGGCCAACATATTGGTTTTTACGCAGGTAGTCTTCTGCACGTAAGCGCCCCAGCTCGGTAAGATTGTAGGCAATGGCGGTTTCAGCCTCGCTACTGCGCACTGCCTCACACATGCGCTCGGTACGCATAAAGGCCAGCAACGGCTCTAATACGGTGACAGAAAGTTTGGAATATACCACCAGATCCATCAACCGCATTTGCCCGCGCAAGAACAAAGCTTTGATGAGGAGTTCTATCAGAAATTGAAAACTAAGGCCGGTTTCACCAACAGTACGCGGCTGTAGCGGAAGATGCGTATGACGCCGATCATCCGTTTCCACTTCTTCCTGCGCTGTAAACCCTGTTTTCATTTTTAGTTTCTTTTCTATAAATCACTAGGTTTTAGTTAACTATCTCGGTACAAGTGTTTTTTTAAATCTTAAAACTTAAATCCTTGCTGTTCCCTGAGCTTGCTGTTCCCTGAGCTTGTCGAAGGGTTAGGTTTCTTAACCATTTATTTCCCTTCGACAAGCTCAGGGAACGGCTGGGAAACGGTGAAGCTACATCCAACCAAGCCGCCGCCAAACCAAATAACCCAAGGTGCCTACTGTAATCGCCACCGCGTAAGGCAACTTGCCTACCGACTGGGGCAGATCTTCCATGGTTGGTACCTGGCCGGTACTCACTTTTATCACGCCATCCAGTAGCAGAAACTTCACGTTGCCCAGCAAGCGGCGCACCGCCCCAACCCGTAAAGCAACTGCCAATGCCATTACACCGCCAATGAGAAACGTACCCAGCAACGCGCCCAGCACTTGACCCGGCCCAAGAAAGGTACCCACCATTGCCATCAGCTTAACATCTCCGGCACCCATGGCGCGTAGCCAATAAAACGGCAGCAACACTGCCAGCCCCATCCCCAAGCCCGTAAGTGCTGCAAGCCAGCCCAGCCCTCCCGGCGCGGGGCTGTTAAAGCCTAACCCCTGCGGCAGCAACCCATTAAACATAAAACCAAGCACCACACCAACAAAAACAATTTTGTTCGGAATGCGATGCTGTTTGATGTCTTGCCATGCCGCCAAACCAAGCAGAATGGCCAGGATTGACAAGACAACAAAATCAACGGTCTCCGGGTTCATTTAATTCTGCCCTACTCCATAACATTTACTCTAAATGCAGCTCACTCCGCACGGAGTGAGCATGCACACCTCATACTCGCTTGCTTACCTCGTTCGCCCAACCCAGCTTATTTTGAACTTGCTGCGCACCCCTGAGTCACGCAGTTCACGACCCAAGGCAAAACGTCAGGTTATTAAGACCCCAAGCCCATACAGCCAGTGGTCATGCGGTCGTTACGCACACGCTGTCGCACAGGTTCCAGAGGTTGCACCGATTAAGCAATCCGCAATCCTGTTGAACAGGCAATCTAGCCGAGTACCGACCAAGGCAGCTGCGACAATGATGGCCACCGCGATCAACGCTGCAAGTAAACCGTATTCAATGGCGGTTACGCCTTGTTCGTCTTTAATGAAATGTCTTACGCCTGCAATCAGGTTTTTCATGGTACTCTCCCTTTAAAAGTACTCGCCTTTCGAAGTATGGGCAAAACGTCAGGTTATTACGACGTCAAGCCCATACAGCCAGTGGTCATGCGGTCGTTACGTACACGCTGTCGCACAGGTTCCAGAGGTTGGACCGATTAAGCAACTCGCAACCCTGTTGAATATACAAGTTAACCGGGTGCCGACCAAGGCAGCTGCGACAATGATGACCACCGCGATTAATGCTGCAAGTAAACCGTATTCAATGGCGGTTACGCCTTCTTCGTCTCTAATAAAATTCATTAATGCGTTCATGATAATCTCCTATAAAAAATAAAAAACAGTGGGTTAAATAATTAATCAATTAGTGATTTTTAATGCTGTATAAAATGTGTAAGTTATTTCTTATCAGCATGTAGGTACTATCCTACTCTTCATTTTCATTTAAAAAAACTCCTAATGAGGGGTTTTAGTGTTTTATGCATAGCCCATCTGGGCTATTGATTCGATTTTTATGGTGATTTTGATTTTTTTTTTGCACATTTTAACTATTTGTGTTAGTTGGGGATGGGTAATTTGCGTTTATTTAACGATTTTTTAACTAGACAATCTACGCTTAGCTTACCTGCTCCGTTAAACAATAGTGGTAGGAACATCACAATGAATAATAGTGGTAATTTGTAATTGCCAAAGCCATCATTATTCTCATCAATAATGCGGTAGCCTTTAATAAGCTCAGCTAATGTGCTCCAATGGTCTGGCCAATGTACTGCGGCAATGGCTACGATGGTGAGAATGATGAGTGAGATTGAGAAAAAACGTGTAGCAATGCCAAACACCAATGCGAATGCGCCTACAATTTCAAAAACTATGGCCATGCCCCAGCTTATATCTGGCGGTAATAAATTAAATGGAAATGGGAAGGTAACATCAGCAAACCAATTTGGGCCGTGTAACTTCTCATAGCCTGATTCGCCGAACTCCCAAGCCAGTATTAGCCTTAAGCTTAGCTGCGGCAGCCATGTGCCAATCGCGTTTAATTGAGCGCGAACGATATCGTACATAGATACTATTTGATTTAACGACAAGATAATTTCCCCAATTTTGTTTATGGTTAATATTAGTCGTGGCTAGCGTTAAACCCTTACACCGCGTTGTACTTGAGGTGGCTTTATTTGAGGCGCCTTTACTCGATATTTAAAATAAAGCCGAATACCTAATAGAAAAGCCAAAACAGCCGCATAATATAGCGGCTCTGTGAGATCTTTTTTTACCAGTAATACAAAATGCAATACTGCTAAAATGGCAATTAAATAAACCGCCTGATGCAGTTTTTTCCAATTGGTTTTAAGGCGTTTAATCATGTAGCTGTTTGAGGTGGCGGCAAGTGGAATGGTGAGTGTGAATGCAGCAAAACCCACTAATATGCGTGGATGCTTGGCTACATCTTTTACAATCTCATCCCAAATAAAATTAAAATCAAGCCAAACGTAGGTGGTGATATGCAGGCAAGCATAAAAAAACATAAACAAGCCTAACAAGCGCCGTAATTGAATTTGCCACAGCTGCCCTGTGAGCAAGCGAATTGGCGTCATGCTAAGGGTTGTTAGCAGAAAGACCAATGCCCAAGTACCAGTAGAGTGCTCGACAAACTCAATAGGGTTAGCACCAAGATTATCATTAAAGCCCAGCCAGATTAGGCGCGCTAGCGGTAATAAAGCCAAAAGCCATACAGCGGCTTTGATATAAATAATTTGTTGTTTACTCATGTTAGAAGTTATTAACCTACAAGTTGTAAAACCTAGAAATTGTTAAACAGGTCCATACCAGCGTACATCTGCCCTACTTGCTCGGTATAGCCGTTAAACATTTTTGTTTTAATACGCCCGCCGAACAAGCCCGCCCCTATTGGCTTTTCAGATGATTGTGACCAGCGCGGATGATCCACTTCTGGGTTCACATTGGCATAAAAACCATATTCACTAGGGCCAGATTTCACCCAAGTGGTAAGCGGCATTTTTTCTACAAAACGAATTTTTACAATCGATTTACCGCCTTTAAAGCCATATTTCCATGGCGTTATCAAACGCACGGGTGCGCCGTTTTGGTTGGGCAATACTTCACCATACAAGCCAACCGCCAACAAGGCCAATGGATTCATCGCTTCATCCATACGCAAACCTTCTGTATAAGGCCAATCTAATAAGGATGAATGCACGCCAGGCATGGTTTTGGGATCGTTTGCAGAAATAAATTCAATGTATTTTGCGCTGCCTGTCGGTTCTGCCCATTTCACCAAACTCGCCAATGGTAGCCCAATCCAAGGCACTACCATCGACCATGCCTCAACACAGCGATGACGGTAAATGCGCTCTTCCAGCGGTGCTAGCTTCATCAACTCTTCAATGCTAATGGTTTTGGCTTTTTTTACTGCGCCTTCGATGCTTATTGTCCAAGGGCGTGGCTTAAACTTTGAGGAATATTTGGCAGGGTCTGATTTATCGGTGCCGAACTCGTAATAATTATTGTAAGTCGTTACGTCTTCGTATTTGGTGAGTTTTTCGCCTGTGCCGTAGGCAGTTTTGGTGTAGCCTGCAATTTTTTGACGGGTTTGATTTTTTAATATGGCTTTATCTGCCCCCTTTTCTGCTGTGGGCGCATTGGCGCGCCCTATCAAGCGGCCAGCGCCTTCTGTCGTTCCTCCGTTAATATTCGCAGCGCGTGCTTTACCTGATAATAACAACGCAGAGCCAGCAACCAAGCCAAAGCCAGCGGCTTTAATAAACTCGCGGCGATGTTCAAACACCTCGCGCGGCGTGATTTCCGAAGGTTGAATACGGCTCGGATTAAGCTTGGATTGGTTCAAAATAATCATGAAAATAGCGCCTTTTGTTGATGCAAACAATATTGATGCAACTTAGTCGTAATTATTTGACAAGCCTTACAAGCAAAAACCTTAATTAGGTAGTTTTTTTATTGAAGTCTCAATTTCTGCCGCTAAACCAGCATCACCAATATTTTTCGCAATCTTTAGGGCATCGCCCATCATGGCTTTGGCATTGCTGGTATCACCTTTAGCGGCGGCCACTTGCGCCAAACCATAACTAGCTTTTGCCTCGTAATAAGCACCGCCATTATCTTTGGCGAATCGGATCAGCTTATTGTAAGTTTTTTCGGCTTGAGGATATTCCTTTGCATTGGCATATACCTTGCCCAGCGCCAAGCTTGCATCGGCATATTGGTCTAACGTGCCAGATTTTTGCTGCATCAGCATACCTTTCAATTGGTATTCAATCGCCAAATCATGCTGGCCTAATGTGCTATAAGTAATGCCCAAACGCTCAAAACTATCGGCACGCTCGTTATCGTTTTTAGTAAGCTTATAACCCACTAAATAGCTGGCTAGTGCGGCATTTAGGTCATTGTTTTGCGCGTAAGCTTCACCCATTAAATTATGGTTAATCAGCTTGAATTTATCGTTTTTTTCGGCTTCAGAAACTTTTAAACTTTTGTCATAACTGGCAATCGCCTCTGCATTTTTATTGTTTTGTTTATGCAGATTACCGATTAATAAATAAGTGATAATTTCTTCAAAGCCTGGTTTTGATTGTTTCGCAGCCATTTCCAGCGCACTCAAAGCCGCGTCATACTTGCCTTGCGCGCCTTGGCTTTGTGCCCCCAGCGCCCTGCCCTTACACAATAAACCATCGCGATTATTCGGTTCTAGCTTTAAAATTTCGTCAGAAACACTCATCGCATTGCTGATGTTGCCTTTGTCTAGCGCTGCATTACAAGCGAATGATTTTTCTGAAACGCTTTCAGCGTGCACAATATTTTTTAGGTTGAAACTGATAAAAAACAATATGATAAAAATTTTATTTAAAGTATTAGTTGAAGTTGTTGCATGTTTCATTTTGATTGAGCCTATGTAAAAATTTTGCTAAAAAAGTGTTGTTTGCATTTTTGTATTGCTATCAGACGCCGTTTGAATTGAATTAGTTGCTTCACTTTCTTCTACTGGAGCTTCCGATGAAGCTTTCAATAAAGCCAGCAATCCTGCCTCATCAATTATCGCCACATCTAAACTTTGCGCTTTTTCTAGCTTGCTGCCCGCGTCGCTGCCT
>JAYVRE010000256.1:0-4682 GCA_043776535.1 Methylotenera sp.
CGTGCTAAGTTTAAATAACTATTTTTCATATTAGTGCCACTTAAATTTGCGCCCATTAATTCGGCACCAAAAAATCCCACATTTTCCATATTACAGTGGCGTAAATCTAAACCATTAAAAATTAAATAGCCTGCATCTTTGTTACTTAAATCGCAAGTTTTGTTATTAATTTGTTTTAAGGCATCGGCTTGGCTTATTTTTACGCGCTCTACTTCTTTATTAGCAGCGTAGAATTTCTCGGCTTTTGTTACCTCAGCCGCAAATGCCATACTACTGAATAGCAAGACTGCGCCTGTTAACAATGCTTTTAAAGTATTCATTATAAACTCCAAATTTTTTAGCTGAATGTTTCAGCAAATAACACTAAAACGTCACACAGTGGAAACTAAAAATCACACAGTGTAAAAGTAAAGCTAAGCACTATATATAGAGTTCAATTAGTCGTAATGGTTTTAAAAAACTTACAATTAATTGCAACAATGTAAACTAAGTAAAATCATTAATCTGCAAAAGTGTGTCGGCAAACTGAAGGTTGCTCCGTTAGTTGTTCATCTGCACGATACTTATTCAATGGTAAAAGTGACAGATATAATTGAGGAGATTTAAAATGCGTCAAACAATATTATTTGGTTTAATTGCTGCGACTGTTTCGTTGCCAGTATTGGCAAATGATGATAACTATGAAGATCGCGCACGTGTCATTTCAGTAGCACCACAATTTGAGCGTGTAAATCAGCCTCGCCAAGAATGTCGTACAGAATATGTACGCGAAAGTTATTACGAAGCACCACAACGTTCATTGGGTGGTGCGGTAATTGGTGGTGTAGCGGGTGGTTTATTAGGCAGTACTATTGGCCGTGGTAATGGCCGTGTAGCGGCTGCCGCTGTGGGCGCTGGTGTAGGCGCCATTGTGGGTGACCGTGTCGATAATAATCGTCAAGCTTTTGGCCGTGAGCGTGTAGCTACGCGCCCAGTAGAGAGTTGTGTCACGGTGGACAATTGGCATCAAGTGCCTGCGGGTTACTTGGTCAATTACGAATATAACGGTCGCCAATATTCAACGGTAACAGAGCGTAATCCAGGTCGATATATTCCTGTGCATGTGGCGGTAAGGCCAAACGGCTATGTTACCAATGTAAGTTATAGCGAGCAACGTTGGAATGACGATGATGATGATGACGATGATGACAGAGGTCGTGGTAATGGGCATGGTAAGTATAAAGACAAGCATCATGGCAAACAGCGTGACCGTAATTACTGGTAATAATAAGTGGATAGTTTGTAGTCGTTAGTGAGTCGTTGAAAGCTAAAAAGCCGCCCAATTAAGTTTGGCGCGGCTTTTTTATTGGGCGATTATTGCTAGCTAAAATGCTAAAATAGCGCCATGCGCGCATTCTTTAAAAACCTATTTCAGCCTAAACAAGCAAACGCTGCAATGGCTTGGGCTTCAATACAAAACAAGGCTGGAAAGCAAGCCAGCAGTCAAGATAAGCTTGCTTACTGGCTTTATGCCACGCCAGTGCATTTGGTGTTGCAGCGTGACACATTCAGCTTGGCCGCATCTGTACCTTTAAGTTTAGACACTGATGAAGTAGATGCACTTACAACTGCATTAAATCAGCACTTTGCTAGTGATGGCTTAGCTTTTATTTGGCATAAAAATACCTGGTTTTTAAGCCTGCCAACCAATCCACAAATAAGCACTACCACCCCGCAAGCCGCCATTAATAAAGACATTAGCGCCTATTTGCCTGCAGGCGAGGGCGCAACAAAATGGGCAAGTTTTAGCAACGAAATACAAATGCTCTTGTTTGAACACCCCGTGAACCTTACGCGCGAAGCCAAACGCTTACCTGTGATTAATAGCATTTGGTGCTATGGTGGCGGTCAGATTTTATAGCACAGAATTTGTAGCGCAGGCGCCCTCGCCTGCATGGTGCGTTACTTTTATACTGGTTATAGGCGAGGGCGCCTGCGCTACAAAAGCCAGTACAATTTAACGAGGTTGAAACATTTTAATTATGCAAATTAAGCAACGTCAATTCGATAGAAAAGTAGTGGATGACCTCACCGCGCAAGGCATTAATCCGTTGATGGCTAGGTTATATGCGGCGCGTGGCGCAGTGGGCAAACAAGATTTAGCCAGCTCTTTAAGCGAGATTATTCCGCCAGAGCAACTTACCAACGCCAGTGCAATGGCGAAGTTGCTAGCTAACGGCATTGCCGCAAACAAAAAAATATTGGTAGTTGGCGATTACGATGCCGATGGCGCGACAGCCACAGCGGTGGCGGTTAAAGGTTTAAAAAGCATGGGCGCGAACGTTGATTTTTTAGTGCCTAATCGCTTTGAATATGGTTACGGCTTGACGCCCGAAATTGTCGCGTTAGCGGCGACTTTAAAGCCCGATATTTTAATTACCGTGGATAACGGCATTGCCAGTGTCGATGGCGTAGCAGCCGCCAATTTATTGGGGTTGCAGGTGTTGATTACAGATCATCATTTGCCTGCAGAAACCACGCCAGCGGCAGCTTGTATCGTTAATCCGAATCAACGCGGATGTACATTTAAAAGTAAAAATCTGGCGGGTGTAGGTGTGATGTTTTACGTGTTGCTAACGTTGCGTGCCGAACTGCGAAATCGTGGTGCGTTTAGTGAAAGCGCAGAGCCAAATTTGACCGAGTTATTGGATTTAGTTGCCCTGGGCACAGTGGCAGATTTAGTGAAACTAGATACTAACAACAGAATCTTAGTCGAACAAGGTTTGCGCCGCATCCGTGCTGGTGCTTGCTGCGCGGGCATTACAGCTTTGTTGAAAATTTCTGGAAAATCACCCGAAAAAGTTACCGCACAAGATTTAGGTTTTTACGTGGGACCAAGGCTTAATGCGGCTGGCAGGCTAGATGATATGAGTCTCGGCATTGCCTGTTTGCTTGCCGAAACCGAAACTGACGCGATGCAAAAAGCGCAAACTCTGCACGAGTTAAACATGGAGCGGCGCAATATTGAGGCCGACATGCAAGATACCGCTATGATTTCATTAGAAAATATTGCTGTTACAGATAACTTTAGCTTAAGTATTTACAACGCCGATTATCACCAAGGCGTCATCGGCATTTTGGCCTCGCGCTTAAAAGAAAAATATCATCGACCGACCATTGTATTTGCCGATGCGGGCCAAGATGGTAAAAATGAGCACATTATTAAAGGCTCTGGCCGCTCAATTGCTAACTTGCACCTGCGAGATGCGTTGGATTTGGTCACTAAACAGCATCCGAATCTCATCATCAAATTTGGAGGCCACGCCATGGCGGCAGGTTTAAGCATCAAACAAGCAGATTTTGCGGCATTTCAGCAAGCGTTTGAGGCAGTAACCCGTACCCTGTTAAATGAAGCTGATTTACAAGCTGTGATGGAAACAGATGGACATTTAGCTTCAATTGATACCAGCCTGCAAACCGCATGGATATTGGCTTCTCAGGTATGGGGTCAAGGCTTTCCACAGCCTGTATTTTGCGATGATTTCAAAGTAATAAGCCAACGCACTGTCGGCCAAAAACACTTAAAACTCATATTAGAGAAAGAGCAAAAACGTATTGACGCGATTTATTTTAACTGTCAAGATTCACTTAACCTTAAAATTCGCGCAGCATATGTGTTGGAGTCTAATGAATACAACAACTTACAAACCGTGCAGTTGATCATTAAGCACATAGATGTTTATGATGAAGCGCCTACTGGTATTTCGTAGTTCATTATTGGCTGGTTCTGAGACCTTTATAAAACAGCAAGTTAGCAGCCTTGTCAGCTGGGATGCGATGCTAGTGGGTAACCGCCGATTAGCATCAGGCTTAGCGATAGATGGTATTAAATCCACGCTCATCACTAATAACTCTGATAAGTTTTGGCAAAAGCTCAAATGGCGTTTATTTCGTCGGTTTGGATGGCCAAAATCGCAAGAATATCTTGATATAGTAGCGCATAAGCCTGCTTTAGTGCATGTGCATTTTGGTACAGATGCAGTTTTAGCATGGCCGTGGATTAGGCATCTTGGCGTGCCCATGCTGGTAACGCTACACGGTTTTGACATTAACACGCATCCAGAATGGTGGGTTTCTGGCCAACACGGGGACTACTGGCGAAATTATCCTAGCCAACTCAAAGCGCTAGCGCACAAAAAAAACGTATCTTTTATTGCAGTATCTCAAGCCATACGTCAGCAAGCAATTCATGCATATGGTATTCCAGAACATAAAGTTTCGGTGTTACATATTGGTGTTGATCATCAAACGTTTTCGCTCGGTAAAACCCCCATTCATGAGCGGCCTTTGCGTGTGCTGTTTGTAGGGCGCTTGGTTGAGAAGAAAGCGGCTGGCGTGTTAATTCGAGCAATGGCGCAGGTTCAGCAACTAGTGCCGCAAGCAGAATTAACAATAGTAGGAGAGGGGCCGCAACGTGAAGAATTGCAACAGCTGGCGAACGAATTAAAAGTGCAGGTAAATTTTTTGGGTGAAATGCCTAATGATAAAGTGAGAGCGCAATTGCACGAAGCGCGTATTTTTTGTTTGCCCAGTATTACCGCCAGCAATGGCGATGCAGAAGGCCTGCCTATTGTGTTGCTTGAAGCGCAAGCATGCGGCTTGCCAGTGGTGACCTCGGCGCGTGGTGGACGTGATGAAGGCAT
>JAYVRE010000257.1:0-4673 GCA_043776535.1 Methylotenera sp.
CATGCACCAACAATATCCTTTCAGAGACATTGAGCAACAAGCCCAAACTTATTGGGAACAAAATCAAACATTCGCTGCAAGTGAAAATAGTGATAAGCCTAAATACTATTGTTTATCGATGTTCCCTTATCCAAGTGGCCGTTTGCACATGGGGCATGTACGCAACTACACCATTGGCGATGTCTTAAGCCGCTTTCATAAAATGAAGGGCTTTAACGTGATGCAGCCGATGGGTTGGGATGCGTTTGGCTTGCCTGCTGAAAATGCCGCTATTAAAAACAATACGGCGCCAGCAAAATGGACCTATGAAAATATTGAGCATATGAAAACGCAGCTTAAACAGCTAGGTTTAGGTGTGGATTGGAACCGCGAAATTGCCACTTGCAAACCAGAATATTACAAATGGGAACAGTGGCTTTTCACCGAGCTTTTCAAAAAAGGCTTAATTTACAAAAAAACCGCGACGGTAAATTGGGATCCAGTTGACGGCACGGTTTTAGCCAATGAGCAAGTGATTGACGGCCGTGGCTGGCGTAGCGGCGCGCTGGTAGAAAAGCGCGATATTCCGCAGTATTTTATGAAAATCACGGCGTATGCTGAAGAGTTATTAAACGATTTAGATAAATTGGATGGTTGGCCTGAGCAAGTAAAAACCATGCAACGCAACTGGATAGGTAAAAGTTATGGTTGCGAAGTGGAGTTTCCTCTAATTTCGCCCTCTCCCCTTGTGGGGGAGAGGGCGAAACTTAAAGTCTATACCACCCGCCCAGACACCTTAATGGGTGCGACTTACGTGGCGGTAGCGGCAGAACATGCACTTGCAACTTTGGCTGCGCAAAACAACCCAAAACTCGCTGAATTTATCGCCGAATGTAAACGCGGTAGCGTGGCAGAGGCAGATGTTGCCACCGCTGAGAAAAAAGGCATGGCAACAGGCTTGTATGTAGAACATCCGCTTAATGGCGAGCAATTACCCGTTTGGGTGGCAAACTATGTTTTGGCTAGCTATGGCGAAGGCGCAGTGATGGCCGTGCCAGCGCATGATGAGCGCGATTTTGAGTTTGCGAATAAATATAACTTGCCGATTAAAGCTGTTATTAAACACACTGATGATGACGTTTTGCCAATGACAGAACATGGCATTTTGTTTAACTCTGGCGCCTTTAATGGCTTAAATTTTGAACAAGCGACCGACGCCATTTCATCCGCTTTAAGCGCAAAAAACCTAGGCAAAAAACGCACACAATTTCGCCTGCGCGATTGGGGTGTTTCGCGACAGCGTTATTGGGGCTGTCCGATTCCGATTGTGCATTGCACCAAATGCGGCGAAGTGCCAGTGCCTGTAGAGCAGCTTCCAGTGCGGCTTCCAGAGGATGTTGTGATGGATGGCGTAGGCTCTCCTATCAAAAAAGACCCGCTTTTTTACGAAACTACCTGCCCAACATGCAGCGGAAAAGCCACGCGCGAGACAGATACTTTAGACACATTTTTTGAATCGTCTTGGTATTTTGCACGTTATGCCAGCTTTGATTGCGACACCAAAATGGTGGATGAGCGCGCTAATTATTGGCTGCCTGTTGACCAGTATGTAGGCGGGATTGAACACGCCATTTTGCATTTGTTATACGCGCGCTTTTTTAATAAATTGATGCGCGATGTGGGTTTAATCAAAAACGATGAACCGTTTACCAACTTGCTCACGCAAGGTATGGTGCTAAAAGATGGCACTAAAATGAGCAAATCAAAAGGCAACACAGTTGACCCGCAAGCCTTAATTGACGCTTATGGCGCTGATACGGCGCGGCTTTTCATGATGTTCGCCGCGCCGCCAGATCAAAGCCTAGAATGGGCAGATAGCGGTGTTGAAGGCGCGAGTCGCTTTTTAAAACGTTTGTGGAAAGCTTGTTATGAGCATGTTGAATTGGGCGCAGTTGCTGCTTACACACAAGGTGAACTATCAGATGAGCTTAAACAATTGCGCCTGCAATTGCACCAAACAATCGAAAAAGTAGGCGACGATTATGGTCGTCGCCATAGCTTTAACACGGCGATTTCAAGCGTGATGGAGCTGATGAACGCGCTGGCGAAAATTGAAGCGACGGATGCAAGCTCTAGAGCTGTTCGGCAAGAGGTTTTGCAGAATGTCGCGCTGTTGTTATCTCCTATAGTGCCGCACATTTGCCAAGCCTTATGGCAAGAGCTATACCCTGCAAGCCATATTCTACAAGCCAGTTGGCCTGCGGCCGATCAATCAGCCATGGTGCAAGACAACGTAGAGTACGTGATTCAGGTGAATGGGAAACTACGTGGCAACATGGTAGTTTCGCGCGAAGCAAGCAAAGCTAGCATTGAAAAAATGACGCTAGAACAAGCTTACGTCACAAAGTTTTTGCTAGAAGGCACATCTGTGCGTAAAATCATTGTTGTGCCAAATAAATTAGTCAATGTAGTCGTTAGCTAGCCTAGTCATGCTAGCTTAGTCATCACCTAAAATGGAAAGTAGCCATGTTGAGATTCAACTTACGCGTATTGCTCTGTATTACCTTGATAGCTAGCTCGCTGACTAGTTTAGTCGGCTGCGGCTTTCATTTGCGCGGTACCAGCGACGTTTCATTTAGCAGCATATTTATTCAAGGTAACACGCTAACCATATCAAAAAATCTTACCAAATCACTTTCAACCAATGGCGTGAAGGTGCTTAATAGTGCAGAAGGCGCAGAGTTATTGCTTGAAATGGTGGGTGAAGAGAGCGAAAAACGCATTTTATCTTTGGCTGGTACAGGTACGGTGAACGAGTTTGAATTGTATTATCGTGTGCATTACCGCAGCAAGCTTGCAGGGGCTGAGCTATGGAGCCAAGTACAAACGGTGGAAGCGCGGCGTGACTTCACTTACAGCGATGCCAACTTGCTAGCGAAGCAAGGTGAAGAAAAGCGCTTAAACGAGAACATGCAGCAAGATGTAATCAGCAATTTAACGCGCAGGTTGTCTGCGCTTAAAAAGTAGGCGTTCTAAAAATTAAGTACTGTGAAAACAACCTCAATTGATCAATGCGTTTAGATTCAACCCAGCTTAAACAACATCTCACGCAGACTGTAGCACCGCTCTATGTGCTGGTGGGCGACGAGCCACTGGCACAAAGCGAATGTCTAGACGCCATACGCCGAGCCGCGCGAAAGGTAGGTGCGGATGAGCGGACTAGCTTTATTGTCGAGCGTTATTTTAACTGGCAAAGCATTACGCAATACGCGCAGGCTTTGTCGCTATTTTCCATTTTGCGTATTCTCGAAATCAGTATCCCCAGCGGCAAGCCAGGCGTGGATGGCGGCAAGGCGCTAACCGAGCTGGCCGCCAATATGATTCCCGATACTACAACAATTATTATCTTACCCAGCCTAGAACGCGAGGCGAAAAATAGCGCTTGGTTTGGCAATTTGCAGCAAGCTGCGGTGCTGATTGAGCTTAAAGAGATCGCCCCAAGCCATCTGCCACAATGGCTTGCCGCGCGTTTAAAGCTGCAAAACCAAAACACCGATGCGACATCATTGGCGTTTATTGCCAACCAAGTTGAAGGTAATTTATTGGCCGCGCATCAAGAAATTCAAAAGCTTGGGCTTTTGTATCCTACGGGCGAAATAAGCGCGGAGGCGGTGCGCGAATCGGTGCTTAATGTATCCAGATACGACGCGTTTCAGCTTGGCGAGGCCGTATTGGCAGGCGATGCCGCGCGCACCAGCCGCATTCTACAAGGCTTGCAAGATGAAGGTGAAAACGCAGTCGCGGTGATGAATCCGCTGATGTGGGCGCTGCGCCCCTTGGTGCGTATTAAACATGCTGAAGCGCGCGGCGAAAACCTAAGCACAGCAATGACCAACGCGCGTATTTTTGGCGACAGACAAAACCTTGTAAAGCGAGCATTAGCGCGGCTAAGCATACGTCAGCTCGAAGCTGCATTACAGAAACTGTGCGACATCGACAGAACCGCCAAAGGCGTCATGCAAGGTGATGCTTGGTTGGAGTTATCGAGGTTATGTTTTGGCCTTGCCAAAGTGCGTGGCCGCTAACTAATTTAATTCCTTCCTCATTTTAGGGGGTACCAGTTTTTGGCATCACCGTAGAATATAGCCGCTAAAGCGACTTATTCATACGCGAAAGGCTAGGATGGGGGTGATATGGTTCGATATATTTGCAGTGCCTTACCCCCACCCCAACCCTCCCCCTAAAAAGGGAGGGAGTTTACGCAGACATAAGCAAAATAAACATCATTCTCACGAAAAAAGTATAATGTCAGTCATGGACATTAAACAATACATGCAAGACCTAGGTATTAAAGCACGCGCGGCATCGCGCCTGATGGCTGCGGCTGACACCAATGCAAAAAATTTGGCGCTAAATTTTATTGCAGACGGTATTCTGCGCGATAAAACGGTGCTGCTTGCTGCGAATAAGCTTGACTGTGACGCAGCTAAAGCCAACGGCTTGGATGACGTGATGTTGGACAGACTCACCTTAAGCGAAAAATCCATCCTTAGCATGGTCGAGGGCTTGCAGCAAATCGCCGCGCTCGACGACCCCATTGGTGAAATGAGCAACTTTAAATATCGCCCGAGTGGCATCCAAATCGGCCAAATGCGCGTGCCTTTGGGCGTGATTGGCATTATTTACGAAGCACG
>JAYVRE010000258.1:0-4661 GCA_043776535.1 Methylotenera sp.
AAAGAAGGTTACCAAGCGGCGGCGGATATTGCGCTGACTAAAGACGAAAAATTTATTATGGTGCCCGATATGAAAGCAGGCGAGTTAGATTTTATTCCACTAGACAAGTAAAACCTAGACAAATAAAACCAACGAGACCTTTACATTGAAAGAACTGTACAGTGAATGAACTACGCCATTTGGCTTTAGTTTGGCTTTGCGAAACCAATGCCGAAACTAAAGTCAAAGGTGTTTTAACATTAAAAGATAAAAAGCTAAGTATCGATACAAGCCACTCTATCTTAAACCAATGGCCATGCGGATTACAGGCCTGCACTGGAGTACCTGAGTCCAGTGGCATTCATCAAGCTGTTCCTGGCAGGCCAATTAAACCTGAGTTGGTCGCCCCACTTAGCCTGCCTAAACGCTCGATGCGCACACTGGAAGGCCGCGTTGCACTTATTCATGCGCTAGCTCATATAGAATTTAACGCCATCAATTTGGCGCTAGATGCTATTTGGCGCTTTAGTCACATGCCCGAAAATTACTATAGCGATTGGCTGAAGGTTGCGGTTGAAGAAGCTTATCATTTCTCACTTTTAAACGCATATCTGCAAACTTTTGGCTATGAATATGGCAGTTTTGCAGGTCACAATAGTTTGTGGGAAATGGTGGATAGAACCAAAAACGATGTGCTTGCAAGAATGGCGCTAGTGCCACGTACCATGGAAGCACGCGGGTTGGACGCTACGCCCTCGACACGCAACAAGTTTGCACAAGTGGGCGACATGGCAATGGTTGAAATTTTGGACATTATTTTGCGCGATGAAATTGGCCATGTGGCGATTGGCAATGTTTGGTACAACTGGCTATGCGTGCAACGTAACTTAGAACCGATTACGACTTTTGAGAAGTTATGTATAGATTATAGCGCACCAAAGCTTAAGCCCCCATTTAACCTGGAAGCTAGAAGGCAAGCGGGATTTAGCGAAGCGGAATTGGCATTGCTGTAGGAGCGATTTTTCACGTACGAATAATCTGCTTTAGCAGATATATTCTACGGGGAAGCCAATAGCTGGCTTAAATCGCGAATACGCTGGTTATATTATCCGTATTGCTTTCGCGCAAACAAATTGCGCTCCTACAAAATCAGGCCGTAAACAAATTAATCACACCATCCAGCCCGCTGTGATTTAACGCATAAGTAGCTTGGCTTTGCACAATAGGTTTGGCATGGTAAGCCACCCCTACTTCGGCCACTTGCATCATTTTCAGGTCGTTCGCACCATCGCCAATGGCAATGGTTTGATTGATTTTTAAGCCTAATTTATCGCGCAAATCTGCTAACTCTTGCGCTTTTCGGTTGGCATCCACAATATCACCCAGCACATTGCCAGTAAGCTTGCCACCTACAATTTCAAGCGTATTCGCCACCGCGTAATCTAAGCCCAGCAAGTCTTTTACGTGGTTGGCAAATAGCGTAAAACCGCCAGAAACCACCATGGTTTTGATGTTGTTGGCTTTGCAAACTGCTATCCACTCCACCGCACCAGGGTTGGGTTTCAGGCGTTCATCGATGACACGCCTAAGGGCAATTTGATTGAGCCCTTTTAATAAACTCACACGCTTTCTTAAGCTGGTAGCAAAATCTATTTCGCCGCGCATGGCAGATTCTGTAATCGCCGCCACTTGCGGTTTAATTTGCATCATGTCGGCAATTTCGTCGATGCATTCAATGTTAATCAGCGTCGAATCCATATCCATTACACATAGCCCAAAGTGGCTTAAACGCTGCGCATCTGGCACCAATGCACAATCAATTTGTCGCGAGGCACAGAATGATTTAACCTCGGCAACTTCTGTTTGTTGAGTAGGCAAATAATAAGCATGTTCAGCAATTTGCATAAACTGCGTGCTGCCGCCGATGATACGGTGAATATGAGTGAGATGCGCCATGCCGATGGCGCGACCTTGAATAACTAAACGCATTAAGCTAACCTAATAAACTAAACTAAAATTATAACAGCAAGGTCATAATGCCATCACTCATTCAAACAAGTCAAACAAACATATCTAACTTTGTTATTTCTTCATTGAATGTTATGATTTTTGCATTCGTTTTTAACCTAAGCCTGAGACCATCATCATGAAGCCTATTCCCCCCAATTTAACCTGGTTAAATCTACCCAACATGCCCGCTCCATTAAAAGCCCTGTTCGCCGGCTATTTACTGGTCATTGGCGTTGGTTTACTCATGGCGGGTTTGCAGATTATGCTCACCCACGGTATGGCCGATGGCAAACTGGGCTTATCTAAAAACGATATTGTGTATAGCTACTATGGTGACAGAACGCATAGCAAGCTTGAAAGTATGTTGAACGGCCAGATGAAAGCCATGGCACCAGATGAAACGCGTGCGGATATTATTCAATGGGTGCGCAAAGGCGCGCCAAAAGACGATTGGAATGCGCATTTTAAAGATGTTTTCGCTAAAAACTGTGTATCTTGCCACAGTGTAGTGCCTAATATTCCAAACTTTACCAATTTTGAAGAAGTGCAAAAAGTGGCCGCCACTAGCGATGGCGCTAGCATTCAAAACTTAACGCGGGTGTCGCATATTCACTTATTTGGCATTAGTTTTATTTTCTTTTTTATGGGCTTTATTTTTAGTTTTGCAGTGGGAGTGCCAAAAATAATCAAAATTTTAGCCATTGCATTCCCATTTGGCTTTTTAATTATCGATATTTTTTCTTGGTGGCTCACCAAGCTAAGCCCAGGCTTCGCCTGGCTCACCATCATCAGCGGTATCGGTTACAGCGTGGCATCCACTTTTATGTGGATCACTAGCATGTATCAAATGTTCATTCTATCGCGCAATGGCAAGGTGTATGGCAATGCGTGGGAGCAGGATTTGTAGCGCAATTCCAAGTGATAGTAAATAAAAAAGCCATGCATCAGCATGGCTTTTTTATTGCTAGAAAACCTAAACCTTCAAACCCGCCACGTCATCTACTACTACTGCAAATAAATCTCTCACTGCTGCCAACGCGGCATCGTGCATGGTTTGTGCATCTACTGTTTTGCCATTAGCGCCCACTAAGCTGCGCGACGCACAAGCGCTGGCAACCACCGTCGGTTTAAAGCCTAAATTAAACGCGCCGCGCGCGGTGGAGTTGATACACATATGCGTCATAAAGCCCGCCAATACTAGATTTTCAATGCCTAGTGCTTTTAATTGCGCTTCTAGCGGGGTGGTGATAAACGCATTGGGATAGTTTTTAGTAATCACATTCTCACCATTTTTAGGCGCAACTTCGCTAGAAATTTGACCAATTTCAGCAGTCACGTCATAAGGTGAGCCCACGCCAGCATCGTGCTGAATATGAATAATCGGTATTTTTAAATCGCGCGCCATTTGCAGCAGTTTTTGTGCCTCAAGAATGGCCGCTTCTGCATTAGTAAGCTGCATAATGCCGCGGCGGTAGGTGTTTTGGCAATCCACCATAATTAAGGCAGAATCCTTTAAGCAAGCGGGGTTGTAGCCCATGCCAGTGATGTCGCGTAATGTTTGTGATGCGGTTGTCACACAATTTCCTTTATTGTTAAATTATTAAGTACAAGTCTGGTGTCATTTTGCTGGCGTCAATTGTGCTTTTGCGCGAAAATATCGTTTATAAATAAAATAGCCACTACGTCTCACTTTAAAATGAATCTACACGAATATCAAGCCAAAAATTTATTAAAACAATATGGCCTAGCAACGCCAATTGGTGCGGTTGCTGGCGATGCCGCTGCCGCGATTGAAATTGCAAAATCTATCCACTCAAATGCGTGGGTGGTTAAAGCGCAAATTCACGCGGGTGGACGCGGCAAAGCGGGTGGCGTGAAATTGGTGAAATCTTTGGCTGAGGTTGAAGCTGTAGCCAAAACCTTACTCGGCAAAACTTTAGTCACCTACCAAAACGCGCCAGATGGCCAAATGGTGAGCCAAGTATTAGTTGAAGAAACGCTACCGATTGCGCGCGAGCTGTATTTATCGATGCTGGTTGACCGCAGTTTGGAGCGCATTGTTGTTGTGGCGTCCTCTGCAGGCGGAATGGATATTGAAGAGATTGCATCTAAAAGCCCAGAAAAAATTCTACAAGAAGTATGCGACCCACTTACTGGTTTGGTGGATTTTCAGGCGCGTAATTTGGCTTTTAAATTACAAATTGAGCAAGTGGCTGAATTTACTAAATTGCTAAAAGGTTTGTATAAACTGTTCAAAGAAAACGATTTAAGTTTATTAGAAATTAATCCGCTCATCGTCACGACTGATGGCAAACTGGTGGCACTAGATTGCAAAATGAGCGTGGACGACAACGCGCTGTATCGGCAAAAAGTACTCGCAGACCAACGTGATTGGTCTCAAGAAGACGCTAAAGAAGCCGCCGCGCACGAAGCTGGGCTTAATTACATTGCGCTTAACGGTAATATTGGCTGCATGGTAAACGGTGCGGGGCTTGCGATGGCGACCATGGATTTAATCAAGCTGCACGGCGGCATGCCCGCCAATTTCTTAGATGTAGGCGGCGGCGCATCTGCGACAACCGTGACCAAAGCCTTTAAAATTATTTTAGCCGATAGTAACGTGAAAGCGATTTTGGTGAACATTTTTGGCGGCATTATGCGCTGCGATATTA
>JAYVRE010000259.1:0-4660 GCA_043776535.1 Methylotenera sp.
ATACGGCCACCAGCCCCATGTAGAGCCACCACCATGTTGCCAACCATCTTTAACTGCTTGTGGTTTCAACCATGTACGTGTACCAAGTTCTTTTTCGCCAATTTTCATTTCTGATAATTTAAGTGCTTCGAAAGAACCGCCTTGTTTGTTGCCACCGTTGATGTCTCTGTAAACTGACAAAGCACTGTACTCTGGTGTATCTTTATTGAAGCCATCACCAATCAACATTTCAGCATCTGGGCCTGTTGAGTAGGCTTTCCATGCTAAAGAACCGTCTTTTGCATTGTAAGCAACGATAAAGCAACGTACGCCGAACTCAGCACCTGAACAACCAGTGATGATTTTGTCTTTAATTACGTGTGGTGCGTTAGTGTTAGTAGCACCAACTTTTGGATCATTTACTAATACTGACCATTGTTTAGCACCAGTTTTAGCGTCTAAAGCAACCAAGTTGCCGTCATTTTGTTGCAAGTAGATTTTGCCATCGCCGAAACCAAGACCGCGGTTTACGTTATCGCAACATAAAACTGCTTGTACTGATGGATCTTGTTTAGGGAAATATTGCCAAACGATTTTTTGATCGTTGTTTAAATCAAGTGCGTATACATTGTTAGGGAACGCTGTATGTACATACATCATGTTACCAACAACTACTGGTGAACCTTCGTGACCACGGTTTACACCTGTAGCGAATGTCCAAGCAGCTTTAAGGTTTTTAACGTTACCTTTGTTGATTTGAGCCAATGCGCTGTAGCCTTGGTTTGTGTGGTTGCCACGTGGGTGCGCCCAGTTGTTTGCATTTGCCATTGCTGCTTCTTGGTCTGCTGCTGCTGAAGCCATCATTGGCATGGCCAATGTAGCACCTGCAACTAAACCTAAAGCGAGCTTAATTGTATTAAATTTCATTTTTATCTCCAAAGTGATATTACTAAGGGTTAATTGAAAGTAAACTTCAATTTTGCAACTTTTACTTGTGGTAATTATTACAAATTTAAAGCTAACTTTTCGCCACACTTTATGTGCGAACTGCAATATAAAACAAGTAAAATATAATTGCAACAGTTTAGTTACAATTTATTAACAAATGTTCAATATATTTTTAAAGTATTTTGTAACAAAATTTTGTTAATGTAAAATAATCAATAAAATCAATTAGAAAGAATAAAATTAACTATGTACGCTGCAACTTACAATTTGTATCCTGAAATCGAGCCTTTTAGCAAAAGTAGCTTAAAAGTTAGCGATTTACATGAAATTTACTATGAAGAATGTGGCAACCCTGTAGGCGCACCCGTGGTTTTTTTACATGGTGGCCCAGGCAGTGGATGTAACCCTACGCAGCGACGTTTTTTTGATCCAACACATTATCGTATTATCTTGCTAGATCAACGTGGTTGTGGCCGTAGCACGCCGCAAGGCGAAGTGCGTGAAAATACAACCGATGATTTGGTGAATGATATAGAAACATTGCGCCACCATTTAAATATCGCCAAATGGCAGGTATTTGGCGGCTCCTGGGGCAGTACTTTGGCTCTGTCTTATGCGATTAAACATGCAGATCGGGTTATTTCTTTGGTATTACGCGGTATTTTTCTTAGTCGCCCTGCCGAATTAGCTTGGTTTTTGGGTGGGGTTGAACAGTTTTATCCTGATGTTTGGCATAACTTAATCAATTATTTGCCAGAATACGAACAAAATGATGTGCTGAGTGCTTATTCAAAACGCATATTTTCTGATGACGCACAAGTTAATGTTTCCGCAGCCATTCAGTGGAATGCTTACGAATCGTCTATTATGCGTTTAAAGCCAGCAGAAGCTAGCGCAAGCACCGCGCCTAAAACGCCTGAAGAGTTGCAAAAAGAATGTCCCATTGAAGTAGCGCGTGCGCGCGTTCAAATTCATTACATTCGACATCAATGCTTTATTAATGGCGCTGCCACATTGCAAGCAGCAAAAAAACTAAACGAGATTCCCACTGTGATTGTACAAGGCCGTTATGATATGGTGTGTCCGCCGCAAACTGCGTGGGATTTATCTCGCGCCATGCCGCAAGCTGAGTTTGTGATGATTGCAGACGCAGGACACTCTGCTATGGAAACTGGCATTACCAGCGCACTCATTGCGGCAACTGAGAAATTTAAAGCTTTAAATTAGCATTTAGCATGGCATACATAAATCCCGAAAAAATTGCAAAGCTTAAAAATTTAGCGCATCACCCAGCGCTTAATAAATCACTTAACGCTTACGCCAAGCGCGAATATGCCACGCCGCTGTTTGTGTTGCGCGAGACTTTGGCTGGATTCGGGCGTCATAATGTATTTGGCATGTCAGCCTCTTTATCTTTTTATGCATTATTTGCCTTAATTCCTTTAGTGTTATTAATTTTCTTTTTACTTAGCCATTTGGTGTTTTCATCCGATTATGCCATCGTTAAACTAGCCATTCTCACGGGTAATTTATTGCCAGAGTTAAGCAGTAAAATTATGGTGGAAGTTTATAGCGCTGCCCAAACCAAAGCGGCTTGGGGTGCGCTTGGCTTATTTGTATTGCTTTGGACCATCACTCCGCTGGCAGGTGCCATGCGTTCTTCGTTCTATAACATAGCTTCAATGGTGGAAGCGCCTTCCTATTTCAAGCGAAAATTTAAAGATGTGGTTTCTGTGCTTGGTATTTTAATCCTGTTTTTTCTGTTTACTTTTGCTGGGCTTATTATTGAAAAAAGCATTCGCTTTTTAGCGGTGCATTTATCGGTTACAGAGCTTAATATAGTCGCTTCATTAGGTACGCTATTGCTTACCACTCTATTAATCAGCATATTTTACAAGGTGTTTTTTCCTATGCGGGTTGCATTTGTGCACTTGTTGTTTGGTGCGCTATTAACGGCCTTGCTATGGCTATTTATGCGCCCTGCATTTAGCTTATTTTTATCGCTCAACCAAAATTACGGTGCAGTATTTGGTGGCATGAAAACCATGTTTATATCAATCACTTGGTTATATTTAAACTTTGCGGTATTTTTGCTGGGCACTGTGTTCATCGCCACCTTACGCAAAACAGATGTATTACTGCTAAAACGTTTATTTAATGGTGCGCCCAATAAAAATAACTATATTGAAGCGCTGATGCGCCGTTACGGGCTGGTGTTGCATCAGGGTGAATACATTTTTGAGCGCGGTAATAGTGAACGCAATCTGTATTATTTGGCAGAAGGTAAGGTCAGCCTGAGTAATAACGGTAAAATTTTACGTGAACTAGTAGCAGGTGATCATTTTGGTGAACTGGCGATGCTTAGCAAGCAACCCACCACTTCGGATGCGATTGTTGCCTCCGAAGAAGCGCGTATTATTATTGTTTATGCCGAAATTATTGATACCATACTGTTAGATGACCCTAAAATAGCCATGCTGTTATTAAGGCAAATGGCTGGTAGGTTGCAAACAAATTTTAATTAAAAATATTTAGATAATATTAAGCATGGCAAATTCATCCTCATCGCAACCTAATCCACAACAGGTGCAAACCCTTGTAAATGCGTTAAACAACGGCCAACTCGTGCAAGCCGAAAATCTTGCCAAAGGCTTGATTGCAAAACATGCTGGCGTTTTTATTTTGCATCATGTGTTAAGTTTGGCATTAGATGGTCAACAAAAGTATGTGCAAGCGGTCGCCAGTTATAAAAACGCACTTAAATTACAGCCCGAAAAATTTAACCAAAGCTCTCCAGACCTACTGTTTAATTTAGGTATCGCACTGACCCATTTGAATAAGCTAGACGAGGCCGCCGCCTCTTATCAACAAGCGATAAAAATCAATCCGAACTTTTTCGAGGCCTATGGCAATTTGGGCACGGTGCTACAACGCCAAGGCAAGCTAGAAGAAGCGATTGCCAATTATCAACAAGGTTTGAAAATCAACCCGCAAGATGCACGCGGCTATTTTAACTTAGGCACCGCCCTACGCGATACTGGCGATTTGCAAGCCGCTGTAAATAGCTATGAAAGCGCCATTGGCTTGTTCCCCAATTACACCGATGCGCATAACAATTTGGGCGAAACTTTGCGTGACCAAGGCAATATGGAAGCGGCGGTACAGTGCTACCAAGCCGCGCTGGCGCTTAATCCTAGCCATGCAAATGCCAACTACAATATGGCAGAATTTTTGTACTTGGCTAAACAATACGATGCTGCGATTCCCTATTTTGAACGCTCGCAACTAGACGATTGGCAAGAGCGACGCTTATATTGCCTGTATAAAGCCGAAAAGTTCGATGCCTTCAAAGCCAATAGGGATGCGCTTGCTGGCGGCACAAAACACACCTCACCTTTTTTAGCTACGCTTTCAACCCATTACAGCATTAACTTTAACGAGCCAGACCCCTACAATTTTTGTAAGAACGGGCTAGATTTTGTGTATCAAAATAGCATTCTTGATAAAAATAGTGCGCTTTTAAATGACCTGCTAAACGACATTCACAGCGCTGATATTGCCGAGCGCAAACAAGGTCGTTTAACCAATGGTCAGCAGTCCGCTGGTAATTTATTCAAGCGGCCAGAAGCCTCATTCCGCGCGCTTGCTGAATTAATTAAAAAAGAATTTTTAAGCTATAAAAATAAATTCGCAGGCGCAGATTGCGAGCTAATTCACTCGTTCCCCACCGAGC
>JAYVRE010000260.1:0-4657 GCA_043776535.1 Methylotenera sp.
GACTCCACATGCGCGGTGTGCGGGAACATATTGATGACGCCCGCTGCACTTAGTTTGTAGCCTTTTTCGTTGACAAGCACACCCGCATCGCGCGCCAGCGTTGCGGGGTTGCATGATACATAGACAATGAGCATTGGCGCGGTGGCTTCCGTAATTGCTTTAATCAGCTCAAACGCGCCATCACGCGGTGGATCGATTAGCCATTTATCGAACTTACCATGTATTAAGTTTAGGTCTGCCAAGCTTGTCTCTGTCATTTTAAATAAATCGGCCACGCCAAATTTGGCGTTGCTTATTTTATTCAAAGCGGCGCTCTCATTGGCGCGTTCTACCAAGTTGCTCAAGCCTTCTAAGCCCATTACACATGCGCCACTGCGGGCAATTGGTAATGTGAAATTACCGATGCCGCAAAAGAAATCGGCAATTTTTTCGCCTTGTTTTGGCGCAAGTAATTGCATGGCGCTGTGCACCATTTGTTGGTTGATTTGCGGGTTTACCTGGGTGAATTCATTCGGTTTAAACGGGTAAGTTAAATCAAACTCGGGCAGGCTATATTTAAGCGGCGCTCCACCTAAAGGCCAAAATGGCTTAATCGTATCAGGGCCTTTTGTTTGCGTCCAAATTTGGACTTTGTGATCATCGGCAAAGGCTTTCAGCAGCGTTTCATCGTTGTCAGTCAGTACATCCATGATGCGTAAAATCAGCACAACAACGCTGCCCTCACCGACGGCCAACTCAATTTGCGGTAGTTTATCGCGGATGCTCAACTCAAAAATCATGCTTTGCAACGGCGCAATCAAAGCCGAAACCTCGGGCACTAGCACTTCGCAGCTATTCATATCCGCCACAAAACGTGTGCCTTTTTCGTTAAAACCTACTAAAACGCGCTCTTTTTTCTGCACAAATTTCACGCTTAAACGCGCCTTATGGCGATACCCCCAAGTTGGGCCGTACAGCGGCGGCAGCATGTTGTCAGCTTTTACTTTGCCAATGTGCCATAAATCAGCCTCTAACATTTGCTGCTTGGCGGCGACTTGCGCGCTCGCATCCATGTGTTGCAACTTGCAACCGCCACACAGGCCAAAGTGCGGGCATTTGGGCGTAACGCGTTCGTGAGATTCTAGTAACACTTCCACCACATTGGCGACTTCGTAACTGGGTTTGATGCGAATGGATTTATAGGTGACTTTTTCGTTTGGCAGCGCGCCATCAATAAAAATAGTTTTGCCATCCACATGTGCAACCCCGCGCCCTTCTTGGTCTAGCGACTCGATGCTAGCGTGCTTGATTTCGACCATTTCGGGAAGTTTGTTGCGATTTTTGGAGCGGCGAGCCATGAAAAAAACCTAATTGAATTTGAGCTGAGATTTTAACGCATTATGGTGCGAAATAATTGATGTAGGAGCGATCTTTAGATCGCGAAAACGGTGATTATGCAAACAATCTATTCGCGATTTAAAAATCGCTCCTACGCAATCCAAGCCGCTAAAAACTCCGCCCAATGCGGGCTTTTGCCATCAAGCGTATAGCCAGCTAAAGTCTCGCGCACCAGCTTAATCTCGGCCTCGTAAGCGGTTGGCGTGAGATGTCCGCGCATGAGTTGGAAGCGCAAGTACACCAAATGCGTGTTGGCAACATCGGTTTCGCAATAGTTGCGGATTTCTTCTACTTTTCCGTCTTTGTAAGCATCCCAAACCTTGCTGCCATCCATGCCCAGCTTGCCTGGAAAGCCGCATAACTTAGCCAAACCATCCAAGGGCGCATTAGCACGCGCGTTGTACAGCGCCAGCAAATCCATTAAATCTAAATGCCGTGTGTGGTAGCGACTAATGTAATTGTTCCACTTAAAATCTTTGTCGTCCTCGCCCATGTCCCAATATCTAGACGCTTGCACGCCATTAACCATGGCGCGATAATGCAACACGGGCAAATCGAAACCACTGCCATTCCAGCTAATAATTTGTGGCATATATTTCTCTATGCCATCAAAAAACCGTTGAATAATCTCTTTTTCGCTAGCGTCTTTTTCGCCCAAACTCCACACTTTAAAATTGTTACCTTCGCGCAGCGCGCACGAAATCGCACATACTTTATGTTGGTGTAACGGCAAAAAATCACTGCCATTGTGTTGACGACGTTGATGCAATGCGATGTTGGCAATGTCTTCATCCGATGCATTATTAAGTGCGCCAGCAGGCTCATCTAGCAAGGCACGCAGGCCATCGGTATCGGGGATGGTTTCGATGTCGAATACAAGAGTTGGGATCATTTGAACAGCTTACAATAAAATGGTGTCGAGTTAAAATGGATTCCCACTTGCGCGGGAATGACGAACTGAAAAATTTATTTCTATGAGATGCAATGCAAGCCGCATGGAGCGGAATGTACAATTGAGTACATGAGTATTGCGAGCACCGCACAACGCCATATCAGGCTAATAAAAGAACGTTCATATAATAAATTTTGCTTATTTCTTCACCCAAGCGCCACCATTTTGATAATGCCATCCCGTCTGCGCTTTATCAATCCAGCGGCCTGCGAAGGTGTTTTGAATGTCATTTTGCCATTCGGGGTGGCCGTTGCCAACGGCAATTTCTTTGTATAATTTAATGCGGTCGGTATTTTCATCTGCAACTAAACTATTAATGCCGCCACGCTCTTTTAAAGGCACTGCGGTGGCATCTTTTACTGCAATAAAACCATCTTTGGTTAAGCCCACCGCCCCGTTGTTATAGTGCGGAAAAAGCTGCGAGTGGCGCGCTGTCATGCTGGCTTTAATCGCAATAATAGCGGGCGTATTCACGTCTAAATTTGGCGCAGCCGCTTGTGTAAAATTAGCCACAAACAAGCTAGTAAGCATCACAAAACCTAATAGTATTTTTTTCATATGATTTCCCTTTTATTTCGCAGGTGCTTCAGTAGGCTTGGTTTCTGGTGTACTTTTTGGCGTTGCTTTTGGCTGCGTTTCGGCATCTTTTAATTGCCATACCTCTTCAATAATTTTATCGGCTGCTTTTTCTGCCGCAGCGGCAGGAAAGTAAATATTGATGGTGACGCAGGCAGATAAAGTTGCTGCAATACTTAAACCAATTAGCCATTTTTTCATTTTTAATCCTTACTATTCAAAACTTACTAAAATTTATTACTTAAAAAAATATCCCATTTGTCATTCTGAGCGTAGCGAAGAATCCATGCAATATCGAAAAAGACTGGATTCTTCGCGCTGCTCAGAATGACGGGATGATGAATTATCTTTACTTCACAATCATCTTGCTATTGCTATCGGTAATGCGTTTCATCCGTGCGATTAAATCCGATAAGCTCACATATTCGGTATAGCCATTTACATTCACCGAAGGAGCACCTTTACCTTTAACGATGATGTACCCAGTTGCGGTTGACTCAACTCCGCCCATTTTGCATATATCTTGCCTTAATTGACAGCTTAAGCCAATTTTTTCGTAATTAAATTCTTTAAAAAACCGTAAAAAAGTGCGCTGCAAAGCCGCTGCAGTGCCCACGCCGCCCAGTGCGGTAATGTTTTCTACCGCGCGTTGCGATACTTTTTTAAGGTGTTTGCCATCGGCGGTTTGAATAATCGCATCCATGCGCACAGGTTTCCAGTTTTCTAGCTGCAAATCCTTCACATCGCCTTCTAGCTTGCCCTCAATCGCGCCAAAGTTAAAGGTGCGGGTTAAATCGCCCAAATCAATATTGCGCATTTGCAGGTTGGCGTAGAGTTTGGGTGTTGTGCCCAAAGGGTCATCAATGCGTAAGCCTTCCATCGCTACGCTGCCGTTAAACATATTAAATTGCATTTTGCCATCCATCACCAGCTGCTTGGCGGCGTAGGTAATCAGCGGTACCTGGCCATCAATTTTTCCCTGCATGGTTGGCCAGCCTAAAGCTTTGCTAAACTCACTCATGCTAATAGGGTCTAGCTGCATTTTTAGGTGCCAAAACCATTGCTGGCTAAGGTATGCAGCAGAAACATCTTCGAGTTTTAGCGCACCATCTAACACGGGCAAAACCAAGCTGGGCGCGGTAAGCGAATAGCGGTTTAGCTCGGCCTGCAAGCGCGTGTTGCCGAGCGGAATTTTAAGTATATGGCCACCCGAATAAGCCAACGTGACGGTTTTAGGCACATCGTAATCCCACGGAATATGCGCGTTAATATCGTTTAGGGCAAATTTTCCAGTTAAATCTTCAATATTTGCATCTTTTAAATTAAGCTCAAAACTCACAGGCTGCAAATTTTTAACGTCTATTTTCCAATCGGCTTTGCCGCTCACTTTTAAGTTACCAAAAGCCGATTTCTCTACCATAGGCTTTAGCACTAACGCATAAAGCCCTGCAAAATCAACGTCTTTAGCGCTTACTTTGACATCGTTCAGCGCTTGGGTTTTAGTGTTGATTTCGGCAGTGGCCGACATATTGCCTATTTCATTAATTTTTAAATTGGCTTGCTGAATATTGAGCATCGGCTCAGCATAAGTGCCGCTAATATTGAACTCGTTACCTGCCTTGCCAAAGTAAAAGGGCTGCCAAAACAATTCGCCCTCAGTCCAGCTGAATAAGCCTTTCCAGTGCCATATATCTTTATTTGCAGCATCCTTTTGCAATTGCGCAGAAACTTTTACTTTACCTGTTAATTTAT
>JAYVRE010000261.1:0-4611 GCA_043776535.1 Methylotenera sp.
TACTTTACAATAGTACAAATTATTAAATCAATGCTTTAACATGACAACTAATATATTAAACATCATCATCCTCGCCGCGGGCAAAGGCACGCGCATGCACTCCAATAAGCCAAAAGTGCTGCACGAGATAGGCGGCAAGCCCATATTGGCGCATGTGATTGCCTGTGCCAATGCGCTAAAGCCACAAAAAATCATCGTGGTGTATGGCTATGGTGGCGAAATAGTGCGCGAAGCGTTTGCGCACGAGAATATCACTTGGGTCAATCAAGCCGAGCAACACGGTACAGGTCACGCCGTGCAGCAAGCCTTGCCGCATTTAGACGATAACGCGAATACCTTGATTCTATTGGGCGATGTGCCACTGGTAGATGTTGAAGCGTGTAAAAAATTAATCGAGCAAGCGCAAAATAAGCTGGTGATTTTGTCATTTAATAAGCCAGACCCTACAGGTTATGGTCGCATCGTGCGGGCAGCTGCTAACAATGTGACGGCTATCGTAGAACACAAAGACGCGACTGAAGCACAGCGCAAAATTAGTGAAGTGAATACTGGCATCATGGCCATGCCTAACGTGCAGCTTAGAGGCTGGCTAAGCCGTTTAAGCAACAACAACGCGCAAGGTGAATATTACTTAACCGATATTGTAGAGTTTGCAGTTCAAGATGACATAGAGGTAGTGGCTGAAATTACACCTGATGAATGGTCGGTGACTGGCATTAACTCAAAAACCGATTTGAGCTTGATTGAGCGCGTGTACCAAAACCGTATCGCGCACAAGTTACAGCAACAAGGCGTAACGCTAAAAGACCCTGCCCGCTTGGATGTGCGTGGAGATTTACAATGTGGTCGCGATGTAGAAATTGATGTAAATTGCGTGTTTGAGGGGGATGTTATTTTGGGTGACAAGGTAAAAATTGCCGCCAATTGCGTGATTAAAAATGCGGTCATTGACGCAGGCACGCAAATATTACCATTTACGCATATCGAGGATAGCAATATTGGTGAAAATAGCCGTATTGGGCCATATGCAAGATTGCGCCCAGGTACTATTCTACAAAATGATACGCATGTAGGTAACTTTGTTGAACTTAAAAACGCACAAGTAGATATTGGTAGCAAAATCAATCATTTAAGCTATGTGGGCGATAGCAGCATAGGCAAAAACGTGAACATTGGCGCGGGTACGATTACTTGCAATTACGATGGCGCAAACAAATTCAGGACGATTATTGAAGACAATGCCTTTATCGGTTCGGATACGCAACTCATCGCACCAGTTACTGTTGGCAAAGGTGCCACCATTGCCGCAGGCTCCACCATCAGCAAAGACGTGCCTGCTGGCGGCTTAACCGTATGTCGCGCAAAAGAGCAAAAAACCTATTCAAGCTGGCAACGACCAGTTAAGATAAAAAAATAACACGTTCGTCATTCCCGCGTGATGGTTTAAGCAGGCAATTCGCGTAGCGAATGCTCGCAAAGCGGGAATCCATTTTAAATTTAAAACGACACTGGATTCGCTTCTCTCAGAATTACGGGGTTAGAAAAGTTAGTAAGATAATTTAGAAAGAAAAAATATGTGTGGAATTGTAGGCGCAGTCGCCAGCAGAAATGTCGTTTCAACCCTAATCGAAGGCCTTAGCCGCCTAGAATATCGCGGCTATGACTCGGCTGGCGTTGCCGTCATAAATAGCAACGGCATCGAGCGTGTGCGCGCTGTAGGCCGTGTTGCGGCCATGACAGAAAAAGCACTTGATGCCAATTTAACTGGCCAAGTTGGCATTGGTCACACACGCTGGGCCACGCATGGCGGTGTGACTGAAAGCAACGCGCATCCGCACATGTCACCAAGTCAGTCAAAAGGTGAGATTGCTGTTGTACATAACGGCATTATTGAAAATCACGATGAACAGCGCGATAAACTCAAAAAACTCGGCTACGAATTCACCTCGCAAACCGATACCGAAGTCATCGCGCACTTAATTCATTATTATCATCAAGATTTAAGCTTGCTTGCCGCCACGCAAAAAGCCGTCGCCGAGCTTACGGGCGCATTCGCCATCAGCGTAATTTCTGTAAAAGAGCCAGAACACATGATAACGGCACGCCTGGGATGCCCGTTGTTATTGGGTCTTGGCGATGGTGAAAACTTTATTGCATCTGATGTTTCTGCCGTGTTATCAGTCACCCGCAAAGTAATTTACTTAGAAGACGGCGATGTGGCCGATATTCGCCGTGATGGCGTGACTATTTATGGGCGTGATGGCAAACCAGTTGAACGCAAAATCCACGTCAGCGATGTGTCGCTCGCCAGCATGGAGCTTGGCCCCTATTCTCATTTCATGCAAAAAGAAATTCACGAGCAACCACGCGCCTTAAACGACACCATAGAAGCGCTGATAGACGATAATAAATTCTCAGCCGAGTTGTTTGGTAAGGATGCTGGTGAGGTATTCAAACAAATTGATAGCATCTTGATACTCGCCGCAGGCACTAGCTATTACGCTGCGCTCACCGCTAAATACTGGCTAGAATCCATCGCAAAAATACCCACCAATGTCGAAATCGCCAGTGAATATCGCTATCGTCAATCGGTGCCAAACCCTAAGCAACTCATTGTCACCATTTCGCAATCGGGCGAAACGCTAGACACCATAGAAGCCTTAAAACATGCAAAATCACTCGGCCAAAATTTAACTTTAGCGATTTGTAATGTGCAAGAGAGCGCCATTCCACGCGCCTCTCAACTGGTTTTTTACACCCGTGCTGGCGCTGAGATCGGCGTGGCATCTACCAAAGCCTTCACTACGCAACTGGTCGCCCTCTTCACTTTGGCCGCCACATTGGCTAAACAACGCGGCTTATTGAATTGCGAAAAAGAGCAAGAATATTTAAGCGCATTACGCCAGTTAGCTGGCAGCGTACAATTTGCGCTTAATTTAGAGCCTCAAATTCGCGAGTGGGCAAAACGCTTTGCCGATAAAGAGCACGCGCTGTTTTTAGGCCGCGGCATACACTACCCGATTGCGCTAGAAGGCGCGTTAAAGCTTAAAGAAATTTCCTACATCCACGCCGAAGCCTACCCCGCAGGCGAGCTTAAACACGGCCCGCTGGCGCTGGTAGATAACAATATGCCAGTGGTGGTGATTGCGCCAAACGATGCGCTGCTTGAAAAAGTGAAATCCAACATGCAAGAAGTACGCGCTCGTGGCGGCGAGCTATTTGTATTTGCCGATGCCGATAGCCGCTTTACCGAATCTGAAGGTGTGCATGTCATCCGCACCCCGCGTCATGTCGGCGTGCTCTCGCCTATTTTGCATACCATTCCTGTGCAAATGCTAGCCTATCATGCGGCGTTGTTAAAGGGGACGGATGTGGATAAGCCTAGGAATTTGGCTAAAAGTGTTACTGTTGAGTAACTATTAGTTAATAGATGTACTCTTCACAAACTTATGAGTCTGCACGTGATGAGCTTGAAAAAGCTTGTAAATGGCTTGAAAGTCTTGGAATAAACTATTCAAAAACACGATTAAATAAATATAAAGCTCTTTTTTCAGATTTGGCTAGATTTCAATCTGAGAACCAACTAGAGAGATTTAATGAGAAGTATAAGTTTGAATACTGGGTTAACGCAGCACATGAAGTGGCTGAATTAACACGTATTTATCGTGGATTGGCTGGTGTAAATGATAATAATTTAAATGCCAGGCTTAAAGATTCATTAGATGGACATGAGCTATATTTATTGGATGCTCAAAACCGCTCTGGTCGTGATTTCACTTTCGAGCTTTCTATAGCTTCAAAATTTTATAAAGCTGGGTATTCAATTAATTTTGGACATGAAGCAGATTTACAATTGGAATTTAATGGTTTTACATTTTATGTTGAATGTAAAAGATTAAAATCTTACAAACAAGCCCAAAAAAGAATAAAAGAAGGCCTATATCAACTAATTAATCGATATTCACAGTCATCTACTCCAGAACTCACCAGAGGTCTTTTGTGTGTTTCGATAGGGAAAGCTATAAATCCAAATCTTGGTTTGCTTGAGGCTGATACACCAGTATTGCTTGCGGATAGCGCATTTGCTCATAATGCAGCGTTCATAGAAAACCATAAGTCAATATGGCAGTCTGGACTAGATAAACGTACTTTGGGAGTGCTAATAGTTCTAGATTCACCAGGGATAATAAAGTCTAAAAATCAACTTACTACATGTCATGAAGTTACATTAAATAATTGCGTACCAGTTAAAAGTCCAGATTACGAAATACTATTAGACGTTGCGAATAAAGTGTTTTAATAGTTTAAGGTTTTTTAGTCAGGGTTGCCTGACAGCAAGTTACTTTCTTTTGCTTGTCCAAAAGAAAGTAACCAAAGTAAACGACACCCCATGCAATGACCTTCGGTTTCCCTGCGCCACTCAAAAAGTCGGGCAGCTGCGGAACTCGGGCTTGCAGCCCTCAGACAGTCCTCGCTGAAATCCCCCGTCTTTTCTGCGCTGCTCGGCATGGCAGCAGGGGATTGAAGGTCAAAACCACCTCAGCGCCGTCGTTCCGTGCTTGACACGGAATCCAGCGTCTTTAAAAGTCACTAGATTCCGACTTGCGTCGG